>ONST01000192.1 GCA_900320575.1 uncultured Eubacteriales bacterium | reverse complement strand
GCAGCGCAAGCTGCTCCAGCGCCTTGTGCAGATTGTTTGCTTGTTACAGATCAGCCGGAATGCGTGCGATACTGTTCCGGCGCAATGGCGCCTCCCCAGCGCTTCCGCGTCGGCCTTCCGGTCTGCTCGGAAAAGCAGGGGATCCCATCAGCTTCCCGCTGCGCTTTGTGAAGGCGCCGTTGAAGCAGAGAGATGCATGAGCGCGCACTGCCGGAATCATCTGCCTCCGAACAATCTGCACAAGCCCCTGGTGTAACTTCCGCTTCGGCGAAGAGCGCTGCGCAGAAAATATCCGGTAAGACTATGCGAAGAGCGAGTCGTCCGGATGTTTTCAAGCGGTTTTAGCTCCTGAGACAAAGCGGTTACGTTACACCGGGCGCGGAAGCCGTGAGGGGCAGATGATCCGGCTGGCGCTATCCGCAATCGATGATACAATAAGCCAGTTTTATAGAATAAATAATTTCAGAGGAGGAACCATGGAATCACTGGAGCTGATGCCCGCGCGGGTAAAGATCACCTCGATCATTAAGAAAGCGATCTATTCCGGAGAATACAAAAGCGGCCAGGAACTCAGCCTGACCGCCGTTGCAGAAGAGCTGGGCGTGAGCCGCACGCCGGTCCGCGAGGCCTTCCAGTCGCTGGCCGCGGACGGACTCATTACCCTGCGCATGAACAAAGGCGCGATCGTCAACCGGATCGACCGCACCTTCGTAAGAGAAATATTTGAAATGCGGATCCTGCTGGAAAGCGAGGCCGCACGCCGGGCAGCGCTTGCCCGCCCGGACGTCACCGACCTGCTCTCCCGCGCCGTCCGTCTGGAAGCCGGCATCGGTACCGTCTCCCGCGCCGAATACGAAGACCTCAATCAGCAGATCCACATGGCGCTCTGGAGAGCGTCCGGCAATTCCCGCCTCCGCCACACCCTCATGGATCTGTGGAACGGTCCCAGTTCGGGGAACAGCGATCTTCAGGTCCGGAGGCACTATGCGGAATCCGCCGCCGAACATGTGCGGATCCTGCGCGCCGTCTCGGACGGGGACGCGGACCTGGCCGCTCTGGAAATGAACCGCCATATCACCCGCAGCATGGAAAACATCCTGGCATTTTATCCGGAAGAACCGGAAATATGAGCAGCTCCGGGGATCACGATCCCGAAAGCTCCTTCACGCGGCAGATCACCTCTTCATAGGGCAGCTCCCCGCCGAAGAGATCCAGATGCGACCCGATCGTGAAATCGATCCGCCCGCGTCCGGCTGCGTGGAGCGTCTCAATGTCCTCAAAGCTTCCGACTCCTCCCGCGTAGGTCGCCGGGATCGGGCTGAACGCTGCGAGCAGCTCCGCCAGAGAGCGGTCGATCCCCCTGTTCTGCCCCTCAACGTCAATGGCATGCACGAGGAACTCCGCGCAGAACTGCGAGAGCTTCTCAAAGAGCTCCGCCGAAAGGGAGGTATCCGTGAACTTCTGCCAGCGGTCCGTCATAATATAGAAGGCGCCGTCCCGCCTTCTGCAGGACAGGTCCAGCACGATATGCTCCTTTCCTGCCGCTCGCACGAGTTTTTCCAGATTTTCCCAGCAGATCTTCCCGTCCCGAAAGACATAGGAGGTCACGATCACGTGGCTCGCTCCGGCCGCGAGATATTCCGCGGCATTGTCCGCGGTAATGCCCCCGCCGATCTGCATGCCTCCCGGCCAGGCGGAAAGCGCCGCGAGGGCCTCGTGCCGCGTCTTTTGATAATACGGAGAATCCTTCCCGTTGAGCAGGATAATATGTCCGCCGGAAAGGCCGTCCCTGCGGTAAAGTGCAGCATACTCCCGGGCGTCCTTCCCGGAAACGAAATTCTCCGCCGCGCGGTCTCCCTCGTCCCTGAGGGAGCTGCCGACGATCTGCTTGACCTTTCCGTTGTGAATATCGATACAGGGCCGAAAACGCATGTCCGCCTCCTTTGCAAAAAAGTCCGGAGATTCCTTCTCCGGACTTTCTTTATGATCCATTTTTTGAACAGCTGAAAGGCCGGCCGCCTGCGCTGCTCCCTTCCCGGACGATCAGCCGATCACATCCGCCATATCGTAAAGGCCCGGGCCTTTCCGCGCCAGGAACTTCGCAGCGGAGACCGCCCCCTTCGCGAAGATCGCGCGGGAATAGGCGGTGTGTTTGAATTCGATCACCTCGTCCTGCCCGGCGAACGTCACATCGTGGATGCCCACCACCGTGCCGCCGCGCATCGCGGAAATGCCGATCTCCTTCGGATCGCGCTTTTCGCGCCGCTCCGAGCGGTCGTACACGTAGTGATACGAGCCGTCCATGGCTTCGTTGATGCTGTCCGCGAGCGCAAGGGCCGTGCCGCTCGGGGCGTCCAGCTTGCGGTTGTGGTGCATCTCCAGGATCTCGGTGTCATAGCCGTTCGGGCAGAGCGTCCGCGCTGCCTCTTTCAGCAGCTTCAGGAGAAGGTTCACGCCCAGGGACATATTGGCGGAGCGGAGCACCGCCACCTCCTTCGAGGCGTCCTCCACCGCCTGGATCTGCTCCGGCGACAGGCCGGTCGTGCAGATCACCATCGGAATATGCCGTTCCACGCCGTAGGCCAGCAAAAGATCCACCGCCTTCGCGGTCGAGAAGTCAATAATGACGTCCGCGGGGACCGTGCAGTCCGCGAGGCTGGTAAAGACCGGGAAATCCGCGTTCTGTCCGCCGAAGGCGTCCACGCCGGCGACGATCTCGATTCCCTCTTCCTGCGCGATCATCTCGGTCACGACTTTCCCCATATGTCCGTTCGCGCCGTATAAAAGCACACTGATCATTTTCTGCACCCGAACGCTTTCAGTTCTCTTGCGAGATTTTCCTGGTGAGCAGCTTCCATCTCCGTCAGCGGCAGGCGCGGGATCCCGCAGTTCCAGCCCAGCAGATTCAGGGCCGCCTTCGCCGGGATTGGATTGACCTCGCAGAACAGCTGGTCGATCAGCGGGATCGCTTTCAGCTGGATCGCGCAGGCCTCCTCATAGCGTCCCTCGAGGCAGGCATAGACCATGTCGTGGGTCTCCTTCGGGGCCACGTTGGCCAGAACAGAGATCACACCGAGGCCGCCCAGGGAGCACAGCGGGACGATCTGGTCGTCATTTCCCGAATAGATGTCAATGCAGCCCTGCGCAAGGGAGGCAAGTTTTGCGACCTGCGAGAAATTGCCGCTGGCTTCCTTGATGGCGACGATGTTCGGGACCGTCTTCGCGAGGGTCACCGCGGTCTCCGGCAGGATATTGGTGCCGGTCCGCGAGGGAACATTGTACAGAATGCAGGGAATGGAAATGGAATTCGCGATCGCCGTGAAGTGCCGGATCAGGCCGTTCTGGGTCGCCTTGTTGTAGTAGGGCGTCACCAGAAGCACGGCATCCGCGCCCATCTTCTCCGCTTCCTGCGACATCATGATCGCGTGGGCGGTATTGTTGGAGCCGGTGCCCGCGATCACCGGGATGCGGTGCGCGGTCTTCTCGATCGTGTAGCGGATCGCTTCCAGATGCTCGTCGTCGTCCAGCGTCGGCGCCTCGCCCGAGGTGCCGCAGATGATGATCGCGTCCGTGTCATTCGCAATGTGATACTCGATCAGCTCGCCGAGCACTTCGTAATTGATGCTGCCGTCTTCCTTCATCGGTGTGACGAGCGCCACGCCGGAACCTTTGAAAATCGCCATCTCGTTCCTCCATGATGATTTCAGATACACCGGGCCGCGCGGCCCGCTTGTTAGGAGAATGCTTTCCCACATTATAGGGAGAAAACCGCTTCTTGTCAATCAGGGCGTTTCTCAGCCGTTGATCCGGCTCCGCTTGCGGAGACGGGAATCGAGGATCTTTTTGCGGATCCGCAGAGACTTCGGCGTGACCTCCAGCAGCTCATCCGTATCGATGTAGTCCATCGCCTGCTCGAGAGACAGGACCTTGGGCGGCGTCAGCGTCAGCGCCTCGTCCGCACTGGAGGAGCGGGTGTTGGTCAGGTGTTTGGTCTTGCAGACGTTGATCTCGATTTCTTCGCCCTTCGCGCTCTCGCCGACCACCATGCCGGCGTAGACGCGCTCGCCCGGCCCGATGAAGAGCGGTCCGCGCTCCTGGGCGGCGAACAGGCCGTAGGTCACGGCATCGCCGTCCTCGAAGGCCACCAGAGACCCGTTCTTACGGTAGGCGATCTCGCCCTTGAACGGCGCGTACCCGTCAAAAATGCTGTTGATGACGCCGGTGCCCTTCGTCGCGGTGAGGAACGGCCCATGGAAGCCGATCAGGCCCCGCGAGGGAATGGAGAACTCCAGCCGCGTCGTGCCGTCTGCCAGGGTCGTCATGCCGCGCAGCTCGCCCTTGCGCTCGGAGAGCATGCTGATGCAGGTTCCGGAGAAATCCTGGGGGACATCCACGTAGGTGGTCTCCATCGGCTCCATTTTCCGGCCCTTTTCATCCTGTTTGAAAATGACTTCCGCCTTGCTGACCGCGAATTCATAGCCCTCGCGGCGCATTTTCTCGATCAGGACCGACAGGTGCAGCTCGCCGCGGCCCGCGACCCGGAAGGTGTCGGTATTTTCCGTGTCCTCGACCCGGAGTGAGACGTCGGTGTTCAGCTCCCGGAAGAGGCGCTCGCGGATCTGGCGGGAGGTGCAGTATTTGCCCTCAAGGCCCGCCAGCGGGCTGTCATTGACGATGAAATTCATGGCGATCGTGGGTTCGGAGATCTTCTGGAAGGGGATCGGAGCCGGATCGTCGACAGCGCAGATCGTATCGCCGATCTGCAGGTCGCCGATGCCGGAAATCGCCACGACGGAACCGATCTCAGCCTCTTTCACGTCGACCTTCTCCAGGCCGTCGAACTCGTAGAGCTTCGTGACCCGGGTCTTTTCCCGCAGCCCCGGATCGTGGTAATTGACGCGGATGATCTCCTGTCCCACCCGGATGGAGCCGTTGTCCACCTTGCCGATGCCGATGCGGCCCACGTATTCGTTGTAGTCGATCGTGGAAATGAGGATCTGCGTCCCCTTCTCCGGATCGCCCTCCGGCGCCGGAATATAGTCCAGGATCGTCTCGAACAGCGGGGTGAGGTCCGTCCCCTCCTCGTAGGGATCCCGGCTGCACACGCCCGTGCGCGCGGAGGCGTAGAGGAACGGGCACTCCAGCTGTGCGTCGGAGGCATCGAGATCCATCATCAGTTCCAGGACCTCGTCCACCACATCCTCGGGACGGGCCTCCGGGCGGTCGATCTTATTGAGGCACACGATGACCGGAAGATCCAGGTCCAGCGCCTTCTTCAGCACGAAGCGGGTCTGCGGCATGACGCCCTCGAAGGCGTCCACCAGCAGGATGACGCCGTTCACCATCTTCAGGACGCGCTCCACCTCGCCGCCGAAATCCGCGTGGCCGGGGGTGTCGATGATATTGATCTTGACGCCGTTCCAGGTCACCGCGGTATTTTTCGATAAAATAGTAATGCCCCGCTCCCGCTCGATGTCTCCGGAGTCCATGACGCGCTCCCGGACCTCCTGATTGGCGCGGAACACGCCGCTCTGGCGCAGCATGCCGTCCACCAGGGTCGTCTTGCCGTGGTCAACGTGGGCAATGATCGCAATGTTTCGAATCTGTTCTCTCTTCTCGATGCTCATACATTCTCCGCGGGGCATCCGCCGGATCAGCCGGTCTTCTCCCGCCCCTTTTTCAGTCGATTCCTTTTTTGCAACTGCATCACTATAGCATGATTTTCCCGCAAATACAAGAAACCTGCGGGATTTCCTTTCAAAAGAAAAAGCCCGCAGCCTTCCGTTATACCTCGATCAGTTCTCCGTCTTCCCCGGATCCTTCCTCTTCGGAGTCCTCCTC
>ONST01000153.1 GCA_900320575.1 uncultured Eubacteriales bacterium | reverse complement strand
TCTCCGGCGGGACGTGCGCGATCGATTTTTCCAGAGTTCTGGAGAAGATCAAGGGGTATTACGAATAATCAGAAGACTGCCTGTGCCGAGAAAAATGCGGAGACCTCACGGTCTCCGCATTTCTGTATATTTCGCTTTCCATTCCGGAGCGGCTTCAAGGTCCGCCGGCACCGGGGACGCCAGGTCGTCCGCAATTTCCAGAAGGACCGGCAGAAGCTCCAGCCCGGTCTTCCACTTCTCTTCGATCGCGTCATACCCTGTGACCGCCCCGGCGAGGTTGCCGGCGACGGCTCCGGTGGAATCGCTGTCGCCCCTGTGGTTGACAGCCGTCTGCAGACACTTCGAGAAGTCGGAGGGGTAGCGCAGGACGCAGTAGAGCGCGATCGCCATGGTTTCCTCGCCGACCCAGCCTTCGCCGAGACGGTGGATGTTGTCGAGATCGGGCAGGTCATTTTCCGAAAGAAGGACGGCCCGGTCGATGAGCCCGATGAGAACAGGAAGCCCGGGATTTCCGGCAAACAGCGCGAAAACGGTCTCCCTCGCGTCGAGAACGTATGCCTTAAGATCGATCTGCCCGGTCTCTGTCAGGATCCGGCTGAGGACGTGGTTGATCACGGCCGACGGCAGGTAGCCCAGGGGGTGCCCGTGGGTCACGGCCGCCATCTGGGCGGAGATAAGATCCACCTCCGGAAGCGTGAGAGCGGTGTTCACGCCCGGGAGATAGCGGAGCGCGGCCGGAGCGGTGCGCATGACGCCGCCGCAGCCCTTGCTGTTATTGACCGGAGTTCCGATGAAATCGTCCGTCTCCGCGGCTTTCGCGCGGGTGCGGAGCGAGGCGAGGCAGGTATTTCCCGGGGCGCGGAGCGAAAAGAGCTCCGGAATATCCAGGATCCAGGAGACCCCGTTGGGGATCTGGAGGTCCTTGCGGCTCCGGAAGCGGAAGCCGGCGTAGTCCTGCGTCTTCAGCCAGTCCAGGTAGGCCCTGCAGACGTACTTAAGGAGAGATGTGTCTTCCCTGCCCGCGGCGCGCGCCGTGTCCGCGGCGAGGATCCCGGCAGCGGAAAAAAGCGTCATCTGGGTATCGTCGGAAAAGAGCGCACAGCCTCTGTGCGTGTCATATTCATAGGAAGTAATGCCTTCCGCCCCGTAGCGGGAGAAGATGGAGGCTTCACTCTGAAATTCGATCGCGTAGCCGAGGGCGTCGCCTGCGGCGCCTCCGACGAGGGATCCGCGGATGCGGTCCGCCGTGGAAGGACAGAGCCCGTTTGAGATCATATGGCTATACCTCCGTTTCGGAGCAGACAAGATGACATGCGAAAGGAATCATACTTTCGTTTTCAGAAACTTTCTATTCAGTTTACCATAGTTCCGGCGGAAAGGGGTCAGAAATTCCAAAAACGGCGGTTTCGACAGCGGGACCGGGCCGGACTGCGCATTTTTTGGGGAATTTTCCTGTCTTCCCTACTTGAAAGTGCGTTTCGGGAAGGGTATACTTTTTAGGTCTGCAGATTGCGGACACCGCGGAAAAGGGCGGAAATACGGGCAGAATGAATGCTGCCGGGGCCTTTGACGCGGAATATCGCGAAAGAAAGCGCCGCCGGGCGTGCGGCGGCAGTAAGGACGGGAAGATCTATGAGAAAGGTAGTAAAATTCGGAGGAAGCTCACTGGCAGACGCCGGACAGTTCCGGAAGGTGGAGGCCATCGTGAAGGCGGACGAATCCCGCCTCTACGTGGTGCCGAGCGCGCCGGGACGCCGTTTCGACGGCGACACCAAGGTGACGGATCTTCTGATCGAGGCCTACCGCATCGCGGTGGAGGGCGGAGATCTGCACGCGCATCTTCAGACGATCCGGGCCCGCTACGACGAGATCATTACGGGCCTGGGACTTTCCCTGAATCTGGATGAGGAGTTCGACGGGATCGAGCACCAGCTGACGGAGAAGCCCTATCTTGATTTCGCGGCTTCCCGCGGAGAGTACCTGAACGGCCGCATCATGGCGGAGTTCCTGGGCTTTGAATTCGTGGATCCGTACGAGGTCATTTTCTTCAATGAAGAGGGAGATCTCAACTCCTACAAGACCGAAAAGATGCTGCAGAAGCGCCTGACCCGCACCGGGCACGCCGTGATCCCGGGCTTCTACGGCCAGGGCAAGGACGGCCGCGTAAAGACCTTCTCCCGGGGCGGCTCGGATGTGACCGGCTCTGTCGTGGCCGGCGCCATGAAGGTGGATATCTATGAAAACTGGACGGACGTCTCCGGCTTCCTGGTGGCGGATCCGCGCATCGTGAAGGATCCGGTGAGCATTCACACCATCACCTACCGGGAGCTGCGCGAGCTCAGCTATATGGGCGCGGCGGTGCTTCACGAGGAGGCGATCTTCCCGGTCCGCTCGAAGGGCATTCCGATCAATATCCGCAATACCAACCGTCCGGATGACGAGGGTACCTGGATCGTCGAGAGCACGGCCAGAAAGCCCGGCTACACGATCACCGGCATCGCCGGCAAGAAGGGCTTCTGCGCGGTCCTCATCACGAAGGCGCTGATGAATTCGGAGATCGGCTTCGGCCGCAAGGTGCTGCAGGCCTTCGAGGAGGAAAATATTTCCTTCGAGCATATGCCCTCGGGCATTGACACGATGACCATCGTGGTGCACGAGAGCGAATTCATCGATCATGAACAGAACGTGGTCTCGCGCATTCACCGTTACACGCAGCCGGATTCCATCGAGATCGAGTCGGATCTGGCGCTCATTGCGGTCGTGGGCCGCGGCATGCGGTCGATGCGGGGCACCGCGGCGCGCATTTTCTCGGCGCTCGCGCACGCACGGGTCAATATCCGCATGATCGATCAGGGCTCCTCGGAGCTGAACATCATCATCGGCGTGGCGAACGAGGACTTCGAGACCGCGATCCGCGCCGTCTATGACATTTTTGTGGAGACGCAGCTGTAAAAAGGCATTTAGAAAGAGAGATCCTTGGGGTCTCTCTTTTTTTGTGCGATAAGGCCGGAGAGCGGCCGCCGTGCCTGCACGGGCGGCCATTCGATAAAAAGGCAGAGAAATGGTTGACAAATACCCCCACGGGGTATATTGTGTAAGAAGAAAGTTTGCGGAACGTAAGGAGCGGACGATGAGCGGACGGACAGAATGTGCGGATCTTTCAGAGAACTGCTGTGGAATGATAAATACAGAAGACTGCGTTTCTGCAGATCAGGGGGCGGCGGAAGAAAAAAGCGCGCCCTGCCCTGCGTGCGGACACCGCACGAAGAAGCGCACGGAGAAGGAGTTCCGGGACCTGATGAACCGCTTAAAACGGGTGGAGGGGCAGATCCGGGGCATCGAGGGGATGCTGGAGAAGGACGCCTACTGCCCGGAGATCCTGATCCAGGTGCAGGCCGCGACCAGCGCCCTCAACAGCTTCAACAAGGCGCTGCTGGCCGCCCACATCCGCAGCTGCGTCGCGAAGGACATCCGGGACGGGAAGGAAGAATCCATCGACGAGCTGGTGGGCGTCCTCCAGAAGCTGATGAAATAACGGAATTCACCTGCCATACAGAAACGTTCCGAAACCGCACCGGCAGCAATGAAGAAACGGCTGCGGAAGCGCCTTCTCATAAGCAGGAAGAGGGGAAGGGACGGAAGGAGGAGAAACAGATGGATCAGTATACGGTGACCGGTATGAGCTGCGCGGCCTGCCAGGCGCGCGTGGAGAAGGCGGTATCCGGCGTTCCCGGAGTGGAATCCTGTTCGGTGAGCCTTCTGACCAATTCGATGGGGGTCACGGGCACGGCTTCCGCGGCGGATATCATCCGGGCCGTGGAAAATGCGGGCTACGGCGCTGCCGTGAAGGGCGGGGAGGAGCGGTCCTCCGGCAGCCTTTCGGCGAAGCTGGCAGCGGAAGAGGAGGCCCTGAAGGACCACGAGACGCCGGTGCTCAAAAAGCGGCTCATTGCCTCGCTGGGCTTTCTGCTCGTGCTCATGTATTTTTCCATGGGACACATGATGTGGGGGTGGCCGGTTCCCGCATTTTTTAAGGATAACCACGTGGCGATGGGGCTTCTGCAGCTCCTGCTGGCGGCGATCGTCATGGTGATCAACCAGAAATTCTTCATCAGCGGCTTTAAGAGCCTCTTCCACCGGGCCCCGAATATGGATACCCTGATCGCCCTGGGCTCCGGCGCGGCGTTCCTCTACAGCACGGTCATTTTATTCGCGATGACCCGGGCGCAGACCGACGGCGACAGCGCGGCGGTGATGCGCTATATGATGGAGTTCTACTTCGAGTCGGCGGCGATGATCCTCACGCTGATCACGGTCGGGAAAATGCTCGAGGCCCGCTCGAAGGGCCGGACGACGGACGCGCTGAAGAGCCTGATGAACCTGGCGCCGAAGACCGCGAACGTCCTTCGGAACGGGCAGGAGGAGACCGTCAGCGTCGACGCGGTGCGGAAAGGAGACATCTTCCTCGTGCGCCCCGGCGAGACGATCCCGGTGGACGGCGTGGTGCTTTCGGGCGAAGGCGCGGTCAATGAGGCGGCGCTCACCGGCGAGAGCATTCCCGTAGATAAGGCGCCCGGAGATCCGGTCTCCTCGGCGACCCTCAACCAGTCCGGTTTCCTGACCTGCGAGGCGACCCGCGTGGGCGAGGACACCTCCCTCGCGCAGGTGATCCGGATGGTCTCCGACGCGGCGGCCACGAAGGCCCCGATCGCGCGTCTCGCGGACAGGATCTCCGGCGTGTTCGTGCCGGTGGTGATCACGATCGCGGTGCTGGTGACGCTCCTGTGGCTGGTGATCCTCGGCCGGCCGGTGGGCTTTTCGCTTGCGCGGGGCATTTCCGTGCTGGTGGTCAGCTGCCCCTGCGCGCTGGGACTGGCGACGCCGGTGGCGATCATGGTCGGAAACGGCGTCGGAGCGAAGAACGGGACCCTCTTTAAGACTGCGGAGGCCCTGCAGGAGACCGGAAATATCCAGATCTGCGCGCTCGACAAGACCGGAACGATCACGAGCGGCGAACCGCGCGTGACGGACGTGATCCCGGCGGAGGACGTGACGGAGGAGGAGCTGATCCGCGCTACGTATAATCTTGAACAGAAGAGCGAGCACCCGCTGGCGAAGGCGGTGGTGCTCTATGGCAAGGAACTGGGCGCGCAGGAGGAAGAAACGGTTGATTTCCGCGCGCTTCCCGGAAACGGCCTTACCTGCCGTCTGGGAAATGAGACCGTAACGGGCGGGAAACGGGCCTTTATCGGGACCGTGGCGGACATTCCGGAGGCGCTTGCGCGCAGGTCGGAGGAACTGGCGGCGGCCGGAAAGACCCCGCTCTTCTTCGCAAAGGACGGCCGCACGATCGGCGTCATCGCCGTGGCGGACACCATCCGGCCGGACAGCGCGGAGGCCATCCGGGAGCTCCGGAATATGGGCATCCACGTGGTCATGCTGACCGGAGACAACGCCCGCACCGCGGAGGCGATCGGCCGCGAAGCCGGGGTCAATGAGGTGGTCTCCGACGTGCTGCCGGGCGGCAAGGAGGACGTGATCCGCCGACTGCAGGAGAAGGGGAAGGTCGCCATGGTCGGCGACGGCATCAACGATGCGCCGGCCCTCACGCGGGCGGATATCGGCATCGCGATCGGCGCCGGCACGGACGTGGCGATCGACGCAGCGGACGTGGTGCTGATGAAGAGCCGCTTAAGCGACGTGAGCGCCGCGGTGCGCTTGAGCCGCGCTACCTATAAGACGATCCTCTGGGGACTCTTCTGGGCCCTCATCTACAATTCGATCCTGATCCCGGTGGCGGCGGGGCTTCTGGTGCCGCTGGGGATCACGATGGACCCGATGTTCGGGGCGCTGGCGATGAGCCTGTCCAGCTTCTGCGTGGTGACGAACGCGCTGCGGCTGAACCTGATCGACGTCCACAGCGCGAAAAAGGATAAAAAGCTCGCCCATCCGGCCGAAACGGACGCGGACGGCACGCTTTTATCGGAATACAGACAGGAGAAAGAGCTCGAAAGGAGCAGAAGGGAGAAGACTATGACAAAGACCATGAAGATCGAGGGAATGATGTGCGGACACTGCGAGGCGACCGTGAAGAAGGCGCTGGAGAAGCTCGAGGGCGTCGCCTCCGCCGAGGTGAGCCACGAAGCCGGCACCGCCGTCGTGACGCTCGACGGCGAGGTCGCGGACGAGGCGCTGAAAGCCGCCGTTGAGGACCGCGACTATACGGTAGTTTCCATCGCATAAAGGGCGCCCGCCGGAATCATGCACATAACACAAGACCCGCCTCGAAAGAGGCGGGTCCTTCATATGTTCCTGTTCCGGAAATCTGTCTGCTGCGGGCGGCCTTTTCGGGATCCGCTCCCTGCGGGCGGGAATACCGGATGACT
>ONST01000191.1 GCA_900320575.1 uncultured Eubacteriales bacterium | reverse complement strand
GATTCCTCCCGCGGCAAGGACCGCCAGGGAACCGGACTGGGCCTGTCCATCGTAAAGGAGATCATCTCCGCTCACGACCAGAACATCAGTGTCGTCAGCACCGAGGGCGTAGGGACCGAATTCACCTTCTCCCTTCTGCCTGCCGGGCGCTGATCGCAGTCTCCGGAAGGGCGCCTCTGCCCGCCAGGAACGTCTGCAGGCTGTCCGGCTGCGGCCGGTCCAGGCAGCGGCTGTGCTCCTTCTGCCGGAGAAGCTTATCCCTTCCGGGACAAAGTTCTCCGAGGATCTCCGCGGGGATCCCCGCCTCCTGAAGCGCGCGAAGGGCTTTCCCGCCGTCTTCCGCCGTCAGAAGGAACAATCCCCGGGACCGGGCATAATAGGGATTTACCCCGAAATACTCACAGATCTCGACTGTCTCCTGGCAGATCGGGATCTTTTTCATGGAAACGGAAAATCCGCAGCCCTCTTCCTCCGCCAGATCCCAGAGCGCATGGAAGATCCCGCCCTCTCCGGCTTCGCGGACGGAGCGGAGGACCTTTCGCTCCGAAAACGCACGCAAAAAGGCGGCAAGCTCCTCCGGAGTGCCGGAAAACCCGGCCTCCTTCAGATAATGCCGCCGAAGGCGCTCCGACCGCTCACAGAAAGAAACGGGAAAGTGCCTGCGCAGTTCCTGCGCGCACTGCAGGGCGAGCGTCTCGGAAGCCTCCGCTGCCGCCCAGCCTGCAGCCAGTATGTCATACATCAGTTCAGCATCGGTGCCAGAAGCGTCAGCACCATGGTAACGGCCAGAATGACCGCGATCACGGCCACGACGACTCTCTGTGTCCCGCGGTTCATCATGGATCAGCCCTCCAGCGGATAGCGGTCGGTCAGTTCTTTCACGATAGCGCGGGCCGCCTCCAGATTATCGGCGCTCTTCACCATCAGAGCGATGGCTTCTGCGATCCGGTCCATATCCGCCTCCTTCAGACCGCGGGTCGTGACCGCCGGGGTCCCGAGGCGCACGCCGCTGGTAACGAAGGGCGATTCCGGATCGTTGGGAACGGTGTTCTTATTTGCCGTGATATTGGCGCTGTCGAGGCGCGCCTCCAGCTCCTTTCCGGTGATCCCGGTTCCGCGCAGATCCACCAGCATCAGGTGGTTGTCCGTGCCCCCCGTCACCAGGTTCACGCCCCGGTCCATCAGACCCTTCGCGAGGGCCTGGGCATTTTTCACGATCTGCTCCGCGTAAGCGCGGTATTCCGGCTGAAGATCCTCCGCGAACATCACGGCCTTCGCGGCGATCACATGCATGAGCGGTCCGCCCTGGGTCCCCGGGAAAATGCATTTATTGAGCTTGTGCTCCTTTGCGAACTCCTCGGAGCTCAGGATGAGGCCTCCGCGGGGCCCGCGCAGGGTCTTGTGCGTCGTGGAGGTCGTCACATGGGCGTAGGGAATGGGGCTCGGATGGAGGCCCGTCGCCACAAGTCCGGCGATGTGGGCCATATCCGCCATCAGATAGGCACCCACCTCATCGGCGATCTCACGCATTCTCTTAAAATCAATGGTCCGGCAGTATGCCGAGGCACCTGCGATGATCATCTTCGGACGGCACTCCCTCGCGATCCGGGCGCAGGCATCGTAATCGATAAAGCCGTCCTCGTCCAGCGGATAAGGGACCTGGTTAAAATACGTGCCGGAGAGATTCGCGGGTGAACCGTGGGAAAGATGGCCGCCGTCGTTCAGGGACATCCCCATATACGTATCACCGGGCTGCAGCAGCGCGTAGAAGACCGCCATATTGGCCTGTGCGCCGGAATGCGGCTGCACATTCGCATAGGTGCAGCCGAACAGCTTTTTCGCGCGCTCGACAGCAAGGCGCTCCACCTCATCCACGCACTCGCAGCCGCCGTAGTAGCGGTGTCCGGGGTAGCCTTCCGCATATTTGTTCGTAAGAATCGAGCCCATGGCGGACATGACTGCCTTGCTGGCCCAGTTCTCCGACGCGATCAGTTCAATGTGTGAGCTCTGGCGGGCATATTCCGCTTCGATCGCCTGTGCGATCTCCGGATCAACTGCCCGGATATCCTCCAACGTGTACATAATAATCCTCTCCTCTTATCTTACTTGTCATCCTTGCGCAGGGATGCGAACCTGGTATATTCCGGCAGCCAGGCAAGTTTCACCGTGCCGATCGGACCGTTTCTCTGTTTGGCGATGATGATCTCGGCGATCCCCTTCTCTTCGCTGTCCCGGTGGTAGTAGTCGTCGCGGTAAATGAACATCACCACGTCCGCGTCCTGCTCGATGGCTCCGGATTCCCGGAGGTCCGAGAGCATCGGACGGTGATCTTCGCGCTGTTCCACACCCCGGTTCAACTGGGACAGGGCCACGATCGGGATATTCAGCTCACGGGCCAGTGATTTCAGGGCCCGCGAGATATCCGAGATCTCCTGCTGACGGTTGTCTCCGCTCTTTCCGCTGCCCGCCATCAGCTGCAGATAATCGATGAAAATGATCCCGATATCCGCATCCAGCTTGTACTTCCGGGCCTTGGAGCGGAACTGCTGCAGATTGATGCCCGGAGTATCGTCGATAATGAGATTCGAGTGGCTGATGACGCCGGCACCTTCCACCAGCTTCGCCCACTCCTCGTCGCTTAAATGCCCGGTGCGGATATTCTGGGAATTCACCCGGGATTCCAGCGCGAACAGACGGTTCATCAGCTGGCCCTTGGACATTTCCAGAGAAAAGATCGCAGCAGGGATGTTCTTCCGGAATGCCATATAAGCAGCGATATTCAGCACGAAGGCGGTCTTGCCCATCGAGGGACGCGCCGCGACCAGGATCAGATCCGAATTCTGGAAACCGGAGGTCTTGTAATCGAGATCCGGGTATCCGGTGGCAAGGCCCGTTACGCTTCCCTTGGCCTTCGAGGCGTTCTCAATGGCCGTCAGCGCGTCCAGGACCACCTCACGGATCGGCACGAAATTATCTCCGCTCCGCTGCTGCACGACGCTGAAAATATTCTTTTCCGCCTTGTCCATAATGGACGCGGTCTCGTCCTTCCCGACGTAGCAGTCGCCGGCGATCTCCTCCGCAGCGCGGATCAGCCGCCGCAGCTGGGCTTTTTCGCTGACGATCTCCGCGTAATAGCGGACGTTGGCGGAGGTCGGAACTGACGAGAGCAGTTCTCTCACATAATCCAGCGAGGTGAATTCCTGCGGCAGCCCCTTCGCTTCCAGCCGGTTCTTCAGGGTAATGACGTCGACGGGATGCCCCTCGTCATTCAGCTCCTTCATGGCCTCGAAGAGCACTCCGTACTGCTGCTCGTAAAAATCCTCTTTATTCAGAATTTCCGCGGCCGCAATCACCGCATCCCGGCTCATCAGCATGGAGCCGATGACCGATTTCTCCGCTTCCGTAGAATGCGGAGGGATCTTTTTGATCAGAGCCTCTTCCATGAAAATGCTTCCTTACGCTTCCTTGACGTTGACCTTCAGATCGCCGACCACCTCCGGATGCAGACGGATCTGCACCGTATGGGTGCCGAGTTCCCGGATCGGGTTCTCCAGCAGCATCTTCTTCTTGTCCAGTTCCAGGCCCAGCTGCTGCTTCGCCGCGTCCGCGATCTCCTTCGTGGAGACCGAGCCGAACGCCTTGCCGCCGGCGCCGACCTTGATCGCGACCGTGATCTCCTTCTTCGCCAGATCCGCGGCCATCTCTTTCGCCGCCTGCAGATTCTGGGCAGCGATCTTTTCCTCGCTCTTCTTCTTCGCGGCGAGGGACTTCATGTTGGCGGGCGTCGCCTCGACAGCCAGTTTCTTCGGGAACAGCATGTTGCGTGCGTATCCGTCGCTGGCGTTGACGACCTCGCCCTTCTTACCGAGAGATTTTACATTTTCAAGCAGAATCACTTTCATAGGTCAGTTCAGATCTCCTTCTTCTTTCATTTCGCGGATCGTCGCCTTTAAGAGGGCGATCCCCTCGCTTACAGTGTGGTCGGGAAGCTGCGCGCCTGCGACATTCAGGTGGCCTCCTCCCCCCAGCCGCTCCATGATCAGCTGTACGTTCACCTCATCGATGGCGCGGGCACTGATATAGATCGTATGGTTAAACTCTGTGAGAACGAAGGACGCCTTGACGCCGACCACATTGAGCAGCTCATTCGCCGCCTGGGCCGCCACCACTGTGGGCGCCTTCAGCCCCGCGGAGGGGCATTCGGAAATGGCGTAGGAATTCTCAAAGAACTCCATCTGCGCCACAGCCTGGGCCTTTGCCCGGCAGTCCTCCAGGTTATCGCGGAACAGCTTGCGGATGCGGGTGATGTCCGCCCCGCAGCGCCGAAGATATGCCGCGGCCTCGAAGGTGCGGACGCCGGTGCGTGTCATAAAGTTGTTCGTGTCGATCATAATGCCGGCGTACAGCGCGTCCGCCTCCAGGAACCGCAGGCGCATCTGCTCGTCGAAATACTGGACGATCTCGGCGACCATCTCGCAGGCACTCGAAGCGTACGGCTCGATGTAGGACAGCACCGCGTTGGAAATAATGTCCTTGCCCTGGCGGTGATGATCCAGCACCACGATGGTATTGGAGCGGTGCAGGAGCTCCTCGCATTCCACGCGGCCGGGATTGTTCGTGTCAACGACGATGACCACCGTGCCGGCATCCGCCAGTTCCTTGGCCTGCCGGCGGTCCACGAACATGTCTTCGGGATACTCGGGGCTCTCCATGAACTTATTGAGCAGCGGACGGATGCCCTCCGGGGCGTCGTCCACCACGATATAGGCAGGCTTATTGATCCGCTTCGCCGCGCAGTAGATGCCGACCGCCGCGCCCAGCGCGTCCGCGTCCGTGATCTTGTGCCCCATCACGATGACCTTGTCCCGGCTCATCAT
>ONST01000038.1 GCA_900320575.1 uncultured Eubacteriales bacterium | reverse complement strand
GTACACCGCCGAGAGCTGGAACACTCTTCAGGACGCGCTTGCATCTGCAAAGAAGACCGCAGCGGACGAAGCGGCAGTGCAGGCTGATGTGGATGCGGCAGCGGACGCGCTGAAAGCTGCATATGAAGCGCTGGTGACCGCTCCGGAAGAGGTCAGGTCGGGCTACGTGCTGATGAACATTCCGTTCGCTGATTTCTACGAGGCTGAGGGCGTGTCCGACGTCGATTCGGTCTCCTCTGCGACGAAGAGCAAGACCCGGAACAGCGGTCTGGCCGGCGGTTCCTACCACGTGAACAGCGACGGCACCGACATCACCGGCGTGACCTATCCGGTCTATGTTGAGGACCTGGAACAGCTGGCCGGCAAAAAGCAGGTGACGGATGAAGATTCGGTCGAGATCACGGTCACGAACCGCGGCACGACCTCTACCAATGTCTATGAAGGCAAAGAGGCCCTCTTTGAAAATGAGAGCTACGCCTACTATGTGCTCGACGAGGAGCCGGCAGTTTATAAAGAGCTGACGGTCGGAGAGGACGGCAGCTTCCGCTTCGGAAAGGCCCAGGGCGCCGAGAGCGAACGCACCGCGGCTGCGGAGCTTCTGAGCGGTTCAGAGACCGGCTACGGCGATTATCAGATCAATATCGAGGACGAGGAGCTTGCCGCTGCGGAGAAGATCCACGCGGTGGTGGTCCACACGAAGGAGGGAGACAGCTACGGTCTCCGCCATGTGGAAAATATCTGGAGAAAGACCAGCCTCGCCTGGAGCACCGGCCATACGACCACGACCCACGGCTGCACGCTCTCCTATGAACCCTATAAGAAGAGCGAAGGCCAGACGGTGGATACCGTTACCTTCTATACCCCGGACAGCATCGTGACCATCACACTCGACGAGGAGGCAGCCCTGCTTCCGGTGGCCGAGATCGAGGCGGAAGCAAAGAGCGAGAAGGAAGCCGCCCTTACGGGACTTCCGGAGGATCTGAAAGGCGCGTCCGCAAAGATCACCTATCGTGACGGCGAAGGCAGAGGCGCGAAGACCGTGACGCTCGAGGAAGATCTCGCAGTTGAGAACGGCACTGTGACGCTTTCCTCCGAAGTGTTTGAGGACGGAAAGAACTACACAGTGACGGTGATCTCTTACAACTACTCGGTCATGAGCGCGGCCTTCACCTACACGAAGCCCGAGGAGCCTGAGGAACCCGAGGAGCCCGAGCTGATCCCCGCGGAAGAAGTCTCCTATCAGATCATCAAGGGCGCGGACAGCGTCTGGACGAAGGGTTCTTCTGAGGGCCTGCTGATCGCTTCTGACGCGCCGTTCGAGAAGTTCGACAGTGTGCTGATCGACGGGGAAGAGGCGGATGCAGCCAACTACGAGGCGGTGTCCGGTTCGACGGAAGTGACGCTGAAGGCGGCTTATCTGGAAACGCTCGAAGATAAGGAACATACCATCGAGATCAAATCGACCGACGGAAGCGCCTCCACCCGCTTTACGGTGAAGCAGGCGTCGAAGAAGGACGGCGGGAAAGACAGTTCCGGCAAGTCTGATGACGCCGGGGACAAGAACAGCAGCAAGTCTGACAGCACCGGGAAAAAGAGCGGAAGCAAGTCCGACAGCACCGGGAATAAGAACAGCAAGTCTTCCGGTACGGTAAAGACCGGAGACAGCAGTCCTGTCGCACTCTGGCTCGCTCTCTTTGTACTGGCAGGAGCAGCTGTCATCCATCTGATGAAGAAACGCATCATCGGGAAATAAATACCCGTAAAAAACCGGGAGACCGCTTCAGGCGGGATCTCCGGTATGCTAAGGAAAACATGCAAGGCCGCAGCCCGGCCTTGCTGTTTTTCGAAAATAAGGAGGAATACCCTTTCATGAACAGCGAGGCAAAGCTTTCCGTTCCTGCCCTGTTCGGGCAGCTGACGAATCTCTGGCCGGCGGTCCTTGTGGCGGCGCTCATTTTCTTTTCGCTGCCGGGGACCGTACCGGTCCTTCAGCAGATCCCGGACCGCCTGGAGATGCCCTCGCCGGAAGAACCCGGCCCGGATCCGGCCCCGGCCGCGGCAGCGGAAGAGGAGCGGGCGGAAGGACATTTTGAAGACGGCGTGTTCGAGGGAACGGCCGGAGGCTACGGCGGTCCGGTAACTGTCCGGGTGACCGTAGAGGGAGGCAGTATTACCTCTGTGGAGATCCTCGACTCCTCGAAGGAGACCGCGTCGTTTTTCAGCAGGGCGCTCGCCGTCATTGAGGATGTTCTGCGGAAGCAGACCTGGGAGGTGGATACCGTCTCCGGCGCTACTTACAGCTCCCGGGGCATCCTCGGCGCGATTCAGAACGCGCTGACCGGCGAGACCGTGGATAATGAGCCCGCTCCGGAACAGGAAATGCCGGAGGGCGATCCGGAGAGTGAACCGGACGTGGAGATCGGAAATCTTCCGGACGGGACCTACACCGGCTCGGCGCAGGGCTTCGGCGGCACGATCCGCGTGCGCGTGACCGT
>ONST01000187.1 GCA_900320575.1 uncultured Eubacteriales bacterium | reverse complement strand
GGCTGCCGGGAGAAGTTTTCTCTGTACTACGGGGATATGATCCCCGAAGACCCGGAGGATCTGGCAAAGATGCCGGAAGAGGTGCGGACGAAGCTCGAAGCGGTCCGCGATGTGCGCTGGATCGTTTATCTGGAATGGAAGGACGGATTTTTCATCGAGCTCTTCAACGAGCTTGATGCATGGAAGGAGAATCCCTTCGACCCGGAAAAGTACGGTTATACCCATTTTTCCTTCGTGGTGGACGATATTCATGCCTTTTATCAGGAACTGATCGGAAAAGGGGCGGGGGACTGCATCGACATCGTGCCGCAGTTCAACTGCGACCACACCTGGGCGCTGTGGTTCCATGATCCGGACGGAAACCGGATCGAGGTACATCAGTATACCGACCGTTCCTTCCAGGTAGTCGGAAGAAACGGAAGCGGGAAGGCTTTCTGAAGGACTCCGTTCGCTTCCGGGCGGATCCGCGGTTGTCTTTTTCCGGCCGGTGTGCTATAGTGAGGAATAGCTGTTCGTCCGGACAGCGGAAGTGCCGGGAGTTCCGGCGCGGATCTTAAGTGAAGATAAGGAGAATCCTGATATGGCAGACAATGCATCCTCCGTGCTCGCGGAGGAACTGAATGTGGACGAGAACACGCTTCTCGGCCAGTGGAGAAAGAAGGCCTATGACCAGAATGCGGACAAGAAGGCCCTGCAGAACTTCTGGTCGCAGTATTTTGAAACGGAGAAGGGCATCTATGCGCAGCTTCTGGCGGATCCGGACACGGTCGTTTCCGGTACGGTGAAGGAACTGGCAGAACGCTTCGGGATCGATGTCGAGACCATGGTCGGTTTCCTGGACGGCATCAACGACTCCCTGAAGGAGGCCAATCCGATCGAGACGATGACCGCGGATACGGTCGTGAATCTCGGCTTTGATAAGGCCCTGCTCTATAAGAACATGGTGGACGCAAAGGCGGACTGGCTATACGGCCTGCCGCAGTGGGACGCCATTTTCAGCAAAGACGAGCAGCACAGCCTGCTGATCGAGGCGCGCAAGGCCAATACCATCGTCAAGCCGAAGAAGATCGGCAGAAATGATCCCTGCCCCTGCGGATCCGGCAAGAAGTATAAGTACTGCTGCGGAAGATAATCCCGCAAAATACGGGAAATGATCCCTTGACAGGGGCCATTTTCCGTGCTATCATAATCAGGTTCATAACAAGCAGAGTGTCCACTCTCACCCCGGCACGCCTAAAGTGACCGGGCGTTCATAAAAGCATTTGTCAGTCGCGGGAAGCCTGTTTTGGCAGGAGTCCACCGGCTTGGATGTGCTGACAGAAGCGGACAGTCTCCTGGCTGGCCGCTTTTTTAATGCCGGCTCCGGAGCACGGTGCGCAGGCATGTGAACAGACTGGGACGGGCACAGGACGCAGGTCGGAGGGATCTGCAGCAGTTTCGAGGGAGGGTGCAGCGATTAGCGACTATATGATTAACGGTCAGATCCGCGACCGCGAGGTCCGGCTGATCGGCGTGAACGGTGAGCAGCTGGGGATCATGTCCGCCAGAGATGCGCAGCTCAAGGCAGACGAGGCAGGACTTGATCTTGTCAAGATCGCCCCGCAGGCGAAGCCGCCTGTGTGCAAGATCATTGACTACGGCAAGTATCGGTACGAGCAGGGCCGCAAGGAAAAGGAAGCCCGCAAGAAGCAGAAGATCGTGGAGATCAAGGAAGTACGGATGTCGCCGAATATCGACACCAACGACCTGAACACCAAGGTCGCTGCCGCGCGGAAGTTCCTTTCCAAGGGCAACAAAGTGAAGGTAAGCATTCGCTTCCGCGGGCGCGAGATGGCGCACACGGCAGACAGCCGTCCGATGATGCTGGATTTTGCGGAGCAGCTTTCCGATATCGCGGTCGTTGAGAAGCCCCCCAAGATGGAAGGCAGATTCATGACCATGTTCCTGGCAGAGAAAAAATAACAGAGAGGAGATTGATTGCCATGCCGAAAATGAAGACCAAGAGAGCCGCTGCGAAGCGCTTTCATACGACCGGAAGCGGTAAGTTAAAGAGAATGAAGGCCTACAAGAGCCATATCCTCACCAAGAAGTCTGCGAAGACGAAGAGAAATCTGAGAAAAGCGACGATCACGGACGCAACCAACGCAAGAGTCATGAAGCGGATCTTACCGTACGAATAATTGGGGAGGAATAAAAGATGGCTAGAATTAAAGGCGGCTTAAATGCCAGAAAGAGACATAACCGTGTTCTGAAGCTCGCGAAGGGCTACTACGGCGCAAGATCCAAGCAGTACAGAATTGCCAAGCAGTCCGTGATGCGCGCGCTGACCAGCGCCTACAAGGGCCGCAAGCAGAGAAAGAGAGATTTCCGCAGACTGTGGATCGCCCGGATCGGCGCTGCTGCAAGACTGAACGGCATGAACTACAGCAATTTCATGCACGGCCTGAAGGTCGCCGGCGTGGACATCAACCGCAAGGTCCTGGCGGACATCGCTGTCAACGACGCAGAGGGCTTCACCGCTCTTGCGGAGCTGGCGAAGAGCAAGCTTGCGTAAATATCTGAAAGAATCGGAAGATCCGGCGTTTCGCCGGATCTTTCTTTATCGGGAGACACGGATCTTCGCAGAAAGGAAGCTTCATGGACCTGTTTGATTATATGAAGGAGAAGGTGCAGGAAAACGAATCCCCTCTGGCGTCCCGCCTTCGTCCGCGGACCCTGGATGAGATCGTGGGCCAGCAGCACATCATCGGCAAAGGCCGCCTGCTCTACCGGGCGATCCTGGCCGACAAGCTGTCCTCGGTCATTTTCTACGGACCTCCGGGCACGGGAAAGACCACCATCGCGAAGGTCATAGCCAATACCACCCACGCGAACTTTCGGCAGCTCAATGCCACGACCTCCGGCAAGAAGGACATGGAGGAGGCGACGGCCTTCGCGAAGCAGCAGCTGGGCGGCTATCAGCGGAAGACGATCCTGTTTATCGACGAGATCCACCGCTTCAACAAGGCCCAGCAGGACTATCTGCTGCCGTTCGTGGAGGACGGGACGGTCATTCTCATCGGCGCGACCACGGAAAATCCGTATTTTGAGGTGAACTCCGCGCTCATTTCCCGCTCGACGGTCTTTGAACTGAAGCTGCTGACGAAGGAGGAGATCGCGCTCCTCCTTGACCGGGCGATGGCGGACAAGGACCGGGGACTGGGCAGCTACCGGGCGGAGCTGACGGAAGAGGCGCGGGATTTTCTGGCCGATGTGGCCGGAGGAGACGCCCGGGCCGCCCTCAACGCGGTGGAGCTGGCCGTGATGACCACGGAGCCGGGGCCGGACGGGCGGATCCGCATCGATCTGCCGGTGGCCGAGGACTGTATCCAGAAGCGGGCGGTCCACTATGACAAGAGCGGCGACCAGCATTACGACACGATCTCCGCATTTATCAAGAGCATGCGGGGGTCGGACCCGGACGCGGCGGTCTTTTATCTGGCGAAGATGCTGGCCGCAGGAGAGGATATCCGGTTCATCGCGCGGCGGATCATGATCTGTGCCTCGGAGGACGTGGGAAATGCGGATCCCCAGGCGCTGCAGGTGGCGGTCGCGGCCAGCCAGGCCGTGGAGCGCATCGGTCTGCCCGAATCCCAGATCATTCTTGCGCACGCGGCAATCTATGTGGCCTCGGCGCCCAAGAGCAATTCGGTGGTCAACGCGATCTTCGCGGCGAACGAGGCGGTGCGGAGCCGGAAAACAACGGTCCCTGTCCATCTGCAGGACGCTCACTACGGCGGGCATGACGAGCTGGGGCACGGCGTGGGCTATCAGTACGCCCACGATTTTCCGAATCACTATGTGGAGCAGCAGTATCTGCCGGACGAGGTGGCCGGAATGCGTTTTTACGAACCCTCGGAGAACGGCTACGAGAACGTGATCCGTGAGTGGTTCCGGAAGATCGGAAAGGAGATCTGAAAAAAGCTGCCTTACAGCAGCTTTGTCATGATGTCCATATAGATCTCCTGCGCCTTCGCCGGCCAGCGGCTGCAGACCCGCTCCGCCTCCTCTTCACAGGTGACGTTGACGGTCAGGTCGATCACGGTCTCGGAGCCCTCCTTTACCTGGCAGCGGACCGCGTAGCCTCCGTCGTCGGTCAGGCGGTAGTCGGCGGTCATGCAGGACTCGTTCCGCAGCTCGAAGGCATTTTCTGTGAGATACGCGTCGATGTCCTTCTTAATGGCGTAGGAGATCTCGCTGGAGAAATACTCCAGCGTCCGCTCTCCGTCCATCGTGGCGGTGTAGCGGGAGGTGTTGCGGATCTTCTCCGCGTCGATCAGCTTCGCTTCCACGAGATCGGAGATCGCCTCCTGCACGTGAAAATAGTCCGTGTAGGTCTTTCCCACCATGAATTCGGTAATCTGCGCATTGGACAGCGGAAAGGATACCTTACGCAGCATATAGAGAATCATCAGCTTGTAGAGCGTCTGTGCATTGGCCATGTCTGCCTCCATAGGCGCCCTTTTTTTGCAGGCGCAAAAGAAAGTATAACAAAGCTGTGCCGTCCGGGCAAGCGTCCATTGGAAAAAAGCGAAAAAACGTGCAAACGACATTGATTTTAGCACGGTGAAATGCTAAAATAGTCAAAGATTTCAGCGTTAACGCGGGAACGAGATGAAGGAGGACGATTATTATGAAACTGAAGAACATGGCAGCTCTGCTTCTTTCGGGCGTAATGGCCCTGTCCTTTGCGGCATGCGGCTCCTCGAAGATCGCGCCGAGCGACGTTCACTCTGTTGAGGATCTGGACGGCAAGACCGTCGGCGTACAGACCGGTACGACCGGAGATCTCTATATTTCCGATGATGAGACTCTGCCGAACGTCAAGGTCGAGCGCTTCAGCACCGGCTTCGAAGCAGTCACCGCGCTCAAGCAGGGCAAGCTCGACGCCGTGGTCATCGACGACCAGCCGGCGCAGGCATTTATCCGGGAAAATGAAGGCCTCAGCATTCTGGAGACCGAGTACGTTCAGGAGGATTACGCGATCTGCTTCGCCAAGGGCAATGCCATCGCGGCGGACGTGAACGCGGCGCTTGCGGAACTGAAGGCGGACGGCACTCTGGATCGGATCGTCGCTGCCTACATCAACGACGAAGGCAAGACCGGCGAATCCTACGTCTCTCCGGCTGACGCCGATCACTCGAAGGGCAAGCTCATCATGGCGACGAACGCGGAGTTCCCTCCCTATGAGTACAAGGACGATTCCGGCAATATCATCGGCATCGACGCGGACCTCTCCCGGGCCATCGGCGATAAGATCGGCTATGAGGTGACGATTGAAGACATGAAGTTCGACGCGATCATTTCCGCTGTTACCACCGGAAAGGCCGATTTCGGCATGGCGGGCATGACCGTCACCGAGGAGCGGAAGCAGTCCGTCGATTTCTCGGATTCCTATTACACCGGCAAGCAGGTCATCATCGTAAGAAGCTGACAGAGGATCTATGAACGGACTGATTGACGAATTTTACCGGAACTTTATCAATGAGAGCCGCTGGAAGCTGCTCCTTTCGGGACTCGGCGTCACGCTGGAGATCACGGCCTTTGCCCTGCTCCTCGGCGTGGTGCTGGGCTTCTTCGTGGCGATCGTGCGTTCCGCCCACGACAAGACCGGAAAGCTCGGCATCCTCAACCGGCTCTGCACCCTGTACACGACCGTGATCCGCGGGACCCCGGTCGTGGTGCAGCTGATGCTGATCTACTACGGCGTATTCGCCTCGGTGAATATCAGCAAGGTGCTGGTGGCGGTGCTGGCCTTCGGGCTTAATTCCGGGGCGTACGTCTCCGAGATCGTCCGCTCCGGCATCATGGCGATCGACGAGGGGCAGTTCGAAGCGGGGCGGAGCCTCGGTTTCTCCTACGCGCAGACCATGTGGTACATCGTCATGCCGCAGGCCTTCAAGAACGTGCTCCCTGCCCTCGGAAATGAATTTATCACCCTGCTGAAGGAGACCTCCGTCTCCGGCTACATTGCGATGGAGGATCTGACGAAGGCCGGCGACATCATCCGCAGCCGCACCTTCAGCCCCTTCATGCCGCTGATCGCGGTAGCCGTGATCTACCTGATCATGGTGGGGATCTTTACCCGCCTGCTGGCGCTGATGGAGAGGAGGCTGAGGAACAGTGAACGCTGATTTCGTGATGGAAACGTCTCCCCTGATCCATGTCGAGGACCTGGTCAAGACCTTCGGGGAGAATGAAAAGGGAAAGAAGACCATTCACGCCCTGAACGGCGTGTCCATGGACATCCGGAAGGGAGACGTGGTGGTCATTATCGGTCCGTCCGGCTCCGGGAAATCCACGTTCCTCCGGTCCCTGAATCTGCTGGAGGTGCCGACGGGCGGAAAGATCGTTTTTGAGGGCACCGATATCATGGACCGGTCCGTCAATGTGGATCAGTACCGGCAGAAGATGGGCATGGTATTCCAGCATTTCAACCTCTTTCCGCATATGACGATCCTCCGGAATCTGACACTGGGGCCCATAAAGCTGCAGAAAAAGGACCCGAAGACTGCGGAGGCCGAGGCGATGGATCTGCTGGGACGCGTGGGGCTTGCGGACCGCGCGGGCGCCTATCCGAGCCAGCTGTCAGGCGGACAGAAGCAGCGGATCGCCATTGTGCGGGCACTGGCCATGAATCCTGACGTGATGCTTTTCGACGAGCCGACCTCCGCTCTCGATCCCGAGATGGTCGGAGAGGTGCTGGATCTGATGAAGGTCCTGGCAAAATCCGGTATGACCATGGCGGTCGTTACCCATGAGATGGGCTTTGCCCGGGAAGTGGCGACGCGGGTAGTATTCATGGAAGAGGGGAGGATCCTCGAAGAGGGCACGCCGGATACGTTCTTCAGCCATCCGAAGGATGAGCGACTGAAGGCGTTCCTTTCCAAAGTCCTGGTATAAAAAAGGAACTTTCACACTGTGCAGTATTCGTGTATAATAGAAAATAAGAGATCGGATAACGAAGGAGAGAGTCCATATGAGCAAAAACATACACAGGCCGGAAGTGGATCACCTGTTCGACGCTATTTTGACACTCAAAGACCGGGAGGAATGCTACAAGTTCTTCCTGGACGTCTGCACCATGAATGAGATCGCCTCCCTGTCCCAGCGCTTTGAGGTGGCGGGGATGCTGCGGGACGGCAAGACCTATCTGGATATTTCCGAGAAGACCGGCGCCTCGACGGCGACCATCAGCCGCGTCAACCGGTCGCTGAACTTCGGAAACGACGGTTACAGGATCGTCTGGGGATATCTGAATGAAACAACGGAAGGGCAGGAGTGAGAACTCCCGCCCTTTTCTTTTCTGCCTGCGCCCTTTTTGTTAAGGGGCGCCGTTTTTATTTTCCGGATCCTGGAGGCATCATTTTGTCGAGCAGGTGCTCGATCAGCTGCTTTTTGACGTAGACGTCGAAGCTCAGGCGGCAGATGAAGGCGAAGGTCTCCAGATACTCCCGGTCCTCCTCATCCGCGCCCGCGACCGCTTCCTGGGAATGGCGGAAGCTCCGGACGACGTCCTTTGCGATGGCATCGGATTCCCGCTTCTCCAGTTCATAAATGACCGAGTAAATATCAAAGAGTGTTTTGTCCTGGCCTCCGGAAAAATACTTCTCCGTGAGAGGCTTCAAAAGTGTCTCGATATCGCTGATGGACAGGAAATCCTTCAGATAATACACGAAGAGCAGCAGGATCAGATGATCCCGGGAATACTTTTTCTTCACGGGAGGCGGGATCAGGTTATTCTTCGTGTAATTGTTGATCATCGTCTTCGTGAGGATCTTGTCCCCCGGATAGCGCTTGCAGGAGGAGAGCTTGTTCTCCATGAAGGTGGTGATCTGATCCATATAGAGCGGAATATCCGGGATCTCTCCGGGATTCACGTAATCCAGGTTCTGGAAATCTCCCAGAAGGGAGGTCAGGATCTGCTTTGTCTGGTCGTCCATCGATGTCTCCTTCCCGGCCAGCCGCAGCATGCGTTTTCTGCGGTCTGTCCTGTCATTTTTCAATTACAGTTTACGGTTTTTATAACCAGATGACAAGCCTTTCTTTTCAAACATCGGTTCTTGTCTTCCCCATGCTCTCTGGGGTATAATGAGACTTCATGGAGGAAAGCAGGCTATGGGACAGACAGTACAGCTGAACAGTACCCAGGAGGAGGCGGTCCGGGCAACGGAGGGGCCGGTGCTCATTCTGGCCGGCGCAGGCTCCGGAAAGACGCGGGTGCTGGTGCACCGCATCGCCTATCTCATCGACGAGATCGGCGTACTTCCGGGAAATATCTGTGCGATCACATTCACCAATAAGGCAGCGGGAGAGATGCGGGAGCGTGTGGACAGCCTCATCGGGTTCGGATCCCGGGCGATCCAGGTCAGCACCTTCCACTCGCTCTGTGTGCGGATCCTGCGGGACAATGCGGAGCTTCTCGGATTTACCCGGTCCTTTGCCATTTATGATACGGACGACCAGATCTCGCTGATGAAGGACATTCTCCGGCGGAGGAATCTCGATCCCAAGCGGTACAAGGAGAAGACCATCCTGCACGCCGTCTCTTCGGCCAAGGACGAGCTCGTCGGGCCGGAAAAGTACCGGGAGATCAACGGTGGGGATTTCTGGTCTTCGATGGTGGCGGATCTCTACGCCGCGTATCAGCAGCGGCTGATGGAGAACAACGCCATGGATTTCGACGATCTGCTGGTGAAGACCGTAGAACTCTTCGAGAACCGGCCGGAGGTGCTGGAGCGCTATCAGGACCGCTATCAGTATCTGATGGTGGACGAGTACCAGGACACCAATACCGCTCAGTTCCGCTTCGTATCCCTTCTGGCGAAGAAATACCGGAATCTGTGCGTGGTCGGAGACGACGACCAGAGCATTTACCGCTTCCGCGGCGCGAATATCCGCAATATCCTCAATTTCGAGAAGGTCTTTCCGGACGCGAAGGTGGTGCGCCTGGAGCAGAATTACCGCTCCACGCAGCGGATCCTGCAGGCGGCCAACGAAGTCATCCGCCACAACCGGGGCAGGAAGGAGAAGACGCTCTGGACGGAAAATGAGCCCGGTGAGAAGGTGCGGCTCCGCCAGTTCCCCAGCGGATTTGAGGAAGCTTCCTTCGTCGCTTCCGAGATCGTACAGAGCGTCCGCAGCGGAAAGCGGAAGTTCGGAGACTTTGCGGTCCTCTACCGGACCAACGCCCAGTCCCGTCTGTTTGAAGAAAAGCTGCTGATGCTGAACGCGCCCTACCGGATCGTGGGAGGCGTGAATTTCTATTCCCGGAGGGAGATCAAGGACATTCTGGCGTATCTGAAGACCGTGGACAATGCGCAGGATGACGTCGCGGTCCGCCGGATCATCAATGTGCCGAAGCGCGGGATCGGCGCCACGACGCTTTCCCGCCTCGACGACTACGCGGAAGCGGGCGGCATTTCCTTCTTTGAGGCGGCCTGCCGCGCCTCCGACGTGCCGAAGGTCAGCGCGTCGGCAGCCAGGAAGGTCGAAGCTTTTACCGATTTTATCGCGCTCCGCCGGGCAAAGGCGGAGGACCTGACCATCAGCGGGCTGATCCGTGAGATCCTCGAGGCCACCGGCTATTCCGCCGAGCTGAAGGCGGAGGACACCGAGGATTCCGAGGCCCGTCTGGAGAACCTCGATGAACTGATCAATAAGGCGGTGCAGTACGAGACGCAGACGGAAGATCCCACGCTTTCCGGATTTCTGGAAGAGGTGGCGCTCATCTCGGATCTGGATTCTGTCGAAGACGGGGACGACCGGGTGCTGCTGATGACTTTACATGCAGCCAAAGGACTGGAATTTCCTGCGGTCTATATGACGGGGATGGAGGAAGGACTCTTTCCGGGGAGCATGTCCATACACGCGGACGATCCGGACAGCGAGATCGAAGAGGAGCGGCGGCTGGCCTATGTGGGGATCACCCGGGCAAAGGAGCAGCTGACGCTCACGGCCGCACGGCAGCGGATGATCCGGGGAGACATGGTGGAGAGCCCGCTGTCCCGTTTCGTGCGGGAGATCCCGCGGGATCAGGTCGATACGGGCGATGCGCCGCTTCCTTCCGGGCGCGCGCTCCATCTGTCCGGCGGCGGCTTCGATCCCGCGATGAAGAAGGCGCTGACGGAGAGCGCCTATTCGCCGAAGCCTTCCTTCGGGCGGACATTCGAGCCCTCCGCCTTCAGCGGTTCCGGAAAACGCTATCAGAATCCCTACCGGTCAGCGGTTTCCCGTCCGGAGGGAAAGACCGGCATCGACTACAATGTGGGCGATACGGTCCGGCACGTCAAATTCGGAGAGGGGGTCGTCCGGGAGATCCGGGACGGCGGCCGCGATTACGAGGTCACGGTGGATTTTGAAAAATGGGGCGTCAAGAAGATGTTCGCCTCCTTCGCAAAACTGCAGAAGCTGGAATAAAAAAGATCCGCTGTCCGGACAGGGACAGCGGATCTCTTTATGCAATGATCTTATTCTGCGGTCTCCAGGAGATCGAGCAGATGTTCCTCGTTCATCTTCCGGCACATGCCGAGGAAGGTGTCGAGCGGGATGCCGTGCAGCTGCTTGTTCCCGCGGATATTGATGGAAACGGTATTTTCCGCGGCTTCCTTCTCGCCAAGGACCAGAATGTAGGGATCCTTGTAGTTCTTGAAGGTCTTGATCTTCTCCTTCATATTCTTGTCGGAATAATCCACCTCAAAACGGATGTGGTTCTTCCGGAGGAGGTCCGCGACCTTCCGTGCGTATTCATTGTGATCCGTGCGGATGGGGACGATGCCTACCTGGACCGGGCTGAGCCAGAACGGGAAGGAACCCTTGAAGTTCTCGATCAGGATGCCGATGAAACGCTCCATGGATCCGAAGATCGCGCGGTGCACCATGACCGGGCGGCGGAAGGTGCCGTCCTGCGCCACGTACTTCATATCGAAATTCAGCGGAAGCTGGAAATCCAGCTGGATCGTGCCCATCTGCCATTCGCGGCCCAGGCAGTCCTTCATCTGCAGGTCGATCTTCGGACCGTAGAAGGCGCCGTCGCCTTCGTTGATC
>ONST01000123.1 GCA_900320575.1 uncultured Eubacteriales bacterium | reverse complement strand
ACCAGGCGCGGCAACCGCCCCGGCTTTACCCGGGCCGGCCGTCCGGAGACCGCGGAGCCCCTGTATGAGTATCTGGTGGAAAAGACGAGGGAACAGGTTCCCGTCGTGGAAAAGGGCGTTTTCGGGGCGGATATGAAGGTCGCGCTCCTCAACGACGGTCCCTTCACGATCCTTCTCGATTCGGAGCAGATGTAAATGGCTGTGAAATGTATTTCCTGGAATGTGAACGGGCTGCGCGCCGTGATGAACAAGGGCTTCATGGAGAGTTTCATGAGTCTTGACGCGGATATTTTCTGCCTTCAGGAGACGAAGCTGCAGGAGGGCCAGATCGCGCTCGATCTGCCCGGCTATCAGCAGTACTGGAATTACGCGGAGAAGAAGGGTTATTCCGGCACGGCGGTTTTCACAAGGCTGGAGCCGCTTTCGGTCTCGTACGGGATCGGAATTCCCGAGCACGACCGAGAGGGACGGGTGATCACCCTCGAGTTTGAGGAGTTCTGGTTCATTACCGTGTATACGCCGAACTCCCAGGACGGCCTGAAGCGGCTTGACTACCGGTGCCGGTGGGAGGACGATTTCCGTGCGTATCTTAAGGGTCTCGAGAAGACGAAGCCGGTCATTTTCTGCGGAGATCTCAATGTGGCGCACGAGGAGATCGATCTGAAGAATCCGAAGACGAATCATAAGAACGCGGGCTTCACAGATGAGGAGCGCGGAAAGATGACAGAGCTTCTTAACGACGGGTTCCTCGATACCTTCCGGTATTTTTACCCGGATCTGGCGGGGGTGTACTCCTGGTGGTCCTACCGGTTCCGGGCCCGCGAGAAAAATGCAGGGTGGCGGATCGACTATTTTATCGTATCGGAGGCGCTGAAAGAACGCCTGGAAGATGCGAAGATCCACACGGAGATCTTCGGCTCCGACCATTGCCCGGTGGAGCTGATCCTGAAATAGGGGCTTTACAGCGGGCGGTCCGCTGATCAAGAACAGGAGGGAGCGCCAGATGAATAAGGAAGAAAAGATCTACATTGTCGGTCACAAGAATCCGGATACGGACTCCATCTGCTCGGCGATTTCCTACGCTTATCTGAAAAATAAGACGTCCGGAACGAACAAGTACCATGCCAGACGGGCGGGGCAGATCAATGAGGAGACGGAATTCGTCCTCAAGTACTGGGGGATCGATGCGCCGAAGTATCTGCCGAACGTCGGTCTGCAGGTGCGGGACATGGAGATCAAGGAGATCGAAGGCGCGCCGGACGACATTACGATCCGTATTGCCTGGGAATTCATGCAGGAGTCCGAGACCACGACGCTTCCGGTCGTGGCGGAGGACGGACAGCTGAAGGGACTGCTCACGGTCGGCGATATTACCAATTATTTCATGGACGTCTACTCCCGGACCGTGATGTCGGAGGCGGGGACCCGCTACTACGATATCGCGGAGACCATCAACGGCATCGTGGTCTCGGGAAATGATTACGCGATCTTCAACCGCGGCAAGGTGGTCGTGGCGACTTCCCGCCCGGAGGATCTGGCCGGGGAGATCGAGGACGACGACCTGGTCATTCTCGGAGACCGGGAGGACACGCAGCAGGCCGCGATCAGAGCAGGTGCGAGCTGTATCGTCATTACCGGGGAAATGAGCGCGCCGAAGGCCACGATGGAACTGGCGGACTCCAGGAACTGCGTGGTGATCTGCACCCGTTTCGATACCTATACCACGGCCCGGCTGATCAATCAGTCCATTCCGGCGAAGTCTCTGATGCGCAAGCCCGAGGAGCTGGTGTCCTTCCACCCGGACGATTTCGTGGACGACATCCGGGAGACCATGGGAAAACTGCGCTTCCGCTCCTTCCCGGTGCTCGACCGCTCCGGCCGTTTCCTCGGCATGATCGAGCGGAGATCCCTGCTCACCGCGAAGCGGAAACAGGTGATCCTGGTGGACCACACGGAGAAATCCCAGGCCGTCGACAATCTGGAGCAGGCGGAGATCCTGGAGATCGTCGACCATCACCGGATCGGCACGGTGGAGACGCTGCAGCCGGTCTTTTTCCGGGGCGAACCGGTCGGCTGCACCGCCACGATCCTGACGACGATGTTCCGCGAGCGCGGCATGGATATCCCGAAGGAGATCGCGGGCCTTCTGTGCTCGGCGATCCTCTCCGATACGCTGATGTTCCGCTCGCCGACCTGCACGCCCAGAGACGTTGGAGCAGCGAATGAGCTGGCGGTGATCGCGGGGATCAATATCACGGAGTACGCGAAGCAGATGTTCCGCGCGGGCAGCAACCTGAAGGGCAAAACGCCGGACGAGATCCTGCATCAGGATTACAAGCGCTTCACCTTCGGCGAGACGACCTTCGGCGTGGGCCAGATCAGCTCGATGGATCTGGAGGAGCTGAAGGAGATCAAGACGGTCCTGCGTCCGGCCCTCGAAGAGGAGTGCGGCAAGAGGGGCGTCTCCATGGTCTTCTTCATGCTGACGGATATTACGACAGAGGATACGATCCTCATGTGCTGCGGCGAGGGCAGCGACGAGCTGGTAAAGGAGAGCTTCGGCGCGGACGTCGTGGACGGAGACGCCTTCCTTCCGAAGGTCGTTTCCCGCAAGAAGCAGCTGATCCCTGCGTTCATGCAGTCCCTGCAGAAATAAGAAACGATACCGGCCGGGAATTCCGGCCGGTTTTTTCCGGGAACGGTCTGTGCCCTTTGCGGGGCTGTTTCCGGCGGAAAGGAGCAGAAATTGCCGAAACAGGAGTGGAAACCCGGAAATATGCTCTATCCGCTGCCCGCGGTGCTGGTCACCTCGCGCAGCGCTTCCGGAGAGGACGACGTCTGCACCGTCGCCTGGGCCGGCACGGTCTGCACGTCCCCGGCGATGGTCAGCATTTCCCTGAAGCCCTCCCGCCTGAGCTATCAGTATATCCGGGAGACCGGGGTCTTCGGGATCAATCTGACCACGGAGGAGCTGGCGTACGCCACGGATTACTGCGGGGTCCGCAGCGGCCGGGACACTGACAAGTTCGCGGATGCCCGTCTCACGAAGGAGGAGGCGGGGCATATTTCCTGTACGCTGATCGCGGAGTCTCCGGTGCAGCTCGAATGCCGCGTCGCAAAGGAGCTGGAGCTCGGTTCCCATACGATGTTCGTGGCGGAGATCCTTGCTGTACATGCAGATGAGGCGTATCTTGACGCGGAGGGGCGCTTTGATCTCAACCGCTCGAAGCCGCTGGTGTACTCCCACGGCGCGTATCTCGGGCTGGGAACGCTTCTGGGGACTTTCGGCTGGTCTGTCCGGAAAAAGAAGCGAAAAAAAAAGTAAAATCGTTCATGATTCGTTCAGGAAAGCGGGGAGACCCGCTTTTTTCATACGAATTCCCGTCGAAAAAATGACAAATTGTTTACAAAACCCGCATTTTACGTTAAGATAATGCTATGCAGCTCTCAAGGGGGGAAACGGGGGCCGCAAATCAAAGGGGATAAAAAAGGTAGGGGTGAATATGGATCAGTATGTCATCAGGGGCGGAAATCCGCTGGTTGGTGAGGTCGAGATCGCCGGAGCAAAGAATGCCGCGCTGCCGATCATTTCCGCTGCAATTATGGCAAATGAACCGGTCACGCTGGAAAATCTTCCGGATGTGAACGACATCAACGTGCTTCTGGAGTCCATCGAAAAGATCGGCGCGCGCGTGGAGCGGCTGGACCGCCACACCGTCCGTATCAACGGAGCCACGATCCGCGACTTCTCCGTGGACTATGAATATATCAAGAAAATCCGGGCGTCTTACTATCTTCTGGGTGCACTCCTTGGAAAATACCGCAGTGCGGAAGTTCCGCTTCCGGGCGGCTGCAATATCGGCTCCAGGCCGATCGATCAGCATCTGAAGGGGTTCCGGGCCATCGGCGCGGACGTCACCATTTCCCACGGGACAATATTCGCAAGAGCAGCGCATATGCACGGTGCTCATATTTTCATGGATATCGTTTCGGTCGGAGCGACCATCAATATCATGATGGCGGCTTCCCGTGCGGACGGAAGGACCATCATCGAAAATGCGGCCAAGGAGCCGCACGTGGTGGACGCTGCGAACTTCCTGAACAGCATGGGAGCGAACATCAAGGGCGCCGGGACCGATGTCATCCGCATTGTCGGTGT
>ONST01000186.1 GCA_900320575.1 uncultured Eubacteriales bacterium | reverse complement strand
CGGGAGCGGTCCCTGTAGCGGACATACGCAGCCCTGCGCTTAAGCGGGGCTGTTTTTCTTGTGTACAGGGGAAAAAGGTGCTATGATAAGCTGTGAATCACTGAAAATGGGGATTTTGCCCGGGCAGCCCGGAAGCGCTCCGCGCGCGGACGGCGGGCTGTAACGGATCTTACATACAAGGAGACCGGTATGGGACTTTTTGAAAAGGTATTTGGAACACACAGTGAGCGGGAGGTCCGCCGCATCGAGCCGATCGTCGACCGCATCGAGGCGCTGCGCCCGGAGATGCAGGAACTGACCGACGCGGAGCTCCGCGGGAAGACGGATGAGTTCCGGGAGAGGCTGGGAAACGGCGAGACGCTGGACGATCTGCTCCCGGAGGCCTTCGCCGTCGTGCGGGAGGCCGCGAAACGGACGCTGGGGATGGAGCATTTCCGCGTACAGCTGATCGGCGGAATCGTCATTCATCAGGGCCGTATCGCCGAGATGCGCACCGGTGAAGGCAAGACGCTGGTCTGCACACTGCCTGCGTATCTCAACGCGCTGGAGGGAAAGGGCGTTCACGTCGTCACCGTCAACGAGTATCTGGCCAGCCGTGACGCGGAGTGGATGGGCAAGGTCCACCGCTTCCTGGGACTGACTGTCGGCTGCGTGCTGCAGGCGATGAAGCCTGACGAGCGCCGCGAACAGTATAACTGCGATATTACCTATATCACGAACAACGAGCTGGGCTTCGACTACCTGCGCGACAACATGGTCATCTACAAGGAGCAGCTGGTGCAGCGGGGCCTTCATTACGCGATCATCGACGAGGTCGACTCGGTGCTGATCGATGAGGCGCGGACGCCGCTGATCATCTCCGGCCAGAGCGGGAAATCCACCAAGATCTACGAGGTCTGCGACCTCCTGGCCCGCCAGCTGAAGAAGGGCGAGGCCTCCGGCGAGATGACCAAGATGGCCGCGATCATGGGCGAGGAGATCGAGGAGACCGGCGATTTCATCGTCAATGAGAAGGACAAGATCGTCACCCTGACCGAGGACGGCGTGCGCAAGGCCGAGCAGTTCTTCCATATTGAAAATCTCTCTGACGCAGAGAACCTGGACATCCAGCACGGCATCGATCTGGCGCTGCGTGCCAATTACCTGATGCACCGCGACCAGGATTACGTGGTCAAGGACGACCAGGTGCTGATCGTCGACGATTTCACCGGCCGCATCATGCCCGGCCGCCGCTACTCCGACGGCCTGCATCAGGCGATCGAGGCGAAGGAACACGTCAAGGTGAAGCGGGAGAGCAAGACCCTCGCGACCATCACCTTCCAGAATTTCTTCAACAAGTTCGACAAGAAGGCCGGCATGACCGGTACCGCCCTCACCGAGGAGCAGGAGTTCCGGGATATCTACGGCATGGACGTCGTGTCCATTCCCACCAATAAGCCGATTGCCCGTATCGACCAGAACGACGCGGTCTTCAAGACCAAGAAGGAGAAGTATCAGGCGGTCGTGCAGGCGGTGCGCGAGGCCCACGAGCGGCAGCAGCCGGTCCTGGTCGGCACCATCACGATCGAGGTGTCGGAGCTTCTGTCCCGCCTGCTGAAGCGCGAAGGCATCCAGCACACGGTCCTCAATGCGAAGTTCCATGAGCTGGAAGCGGAGATCGTCGCCCACGCCGGCGAGGCCGGGGCGGTCACCATCGCTACCAATATGGCCGGCCGCGGTACCGATATCCAGCTGGACGAGGTGGCGCGAGCTGCCGGAGGCCTTCTGATCGTCGGCACCGAGCGGCACGAATCCCGCCGTATCGATAATCAGCTGCGCGGACGTTCCGGACGTCAGGGAGACCCCGGCGAGTCCCGGTTCTACATTTCTCTGGAAGACGACCTGATGCGCCTCTTCGGCTCGGAGCGGATGATCAGGACCTTCGAGATGCTGGGCGTGCCGGAGGGCGAGCAGATCGAGCACCGGATGCTGAGCTCCGCCATCGAGAAGGCCCAGAAGAAGATCGAGAGCAACAACTTCGGCATCCGCAAGAACCTGCTGGAGTACGACCGGGTCAACAACGAGCAGCGCGAGGCGGTCTATGAAGAGCGCCGCAAGGTGCTGGACGGCGAGAACATGCGGGATTTCATTTTCCACATGATGCATCTCGTCGTGGACCGGAAGGTCGACATGTCTGTCAGCGACGACTCCAACGGGGATGAATTCGATCTCAGGGAGCTGAACCGCTCGATCCGGCGGATCATTCCGATCGAGCCGCTCACGGAAGAGGACATCGCGCATAAGAGTCCGAATGAGGTCAAGCAGCTCATCAAGGAGCGCGCCGCCCATCTCTACGAGGAGAAGGAGGCGGAGTTCGAGGAGAAGTTCCCCGGCGAGGAGAAGATGCGCGAGCTCGAGCGCGTTGTGCTCCTGAAGGTCATCGACGCCCGCTGGAACAACCATATCGACGATATGGAGCAGCTCAGACAGGGCATCGGCCTTGCGGCCTACGGGCAGCGGGACCCGAAGGACGAGTACCGCGCCGTCGGCTCCGACATGTTCATGGAAATGGGGCAGAGCATCCGTGAGGAGACCCTGACCGTCCTTTATCACGTGCGCCTGGAGCAGAAGGTGGAGCGGGAGGAGACCGCGAAGCCCATGAGCACCAACCGCGAGGAGGAAGCCCCGAAGAAGCCGGTGGTCAAAAAGGCGAAGAAGATCTATCCGAACGATCCCTGCCCCTGCGGCAGCGGCAAAAAATACAAGAACTGCCACGGACGGCCCGGCGCGGCGCCTCTGGACTGACGCCGGGACCGAAGCGGCTGTAAGGCAGATGTAACGTCCGGCCGTGCAGGCGCGCCGGACGTCTCTTTTCTTTATCGGCATTAAAAAACGGATCCCCGGAAGGCGGTCCGCACTAAGGGATTTTAATCCCGAAAAGAATAACGGCATAGCTGGTATTACGCTGGTTATGCCGTTTTCTCTTCTGCATCGGGGATTTCGACGGCCCCGATGAAATTCCAGTAAATGACGATGGTTTGCTTTTTCGTCCGTGTGCCCGGTACCTTTTCCGGCTTCATGACCTCGATTTTCTCCACGAAGGAGCGGATGATCTCTCCAGTCAATTCCGTGATGTCCGTGTACTTGCGGACCATGCCAAGGAAGGAATCCACGTTCAGGCGATCTTCCTTCGCGGCAGCGATGAAGGCTTCCAGCTCGGTTTTGCGGCTTTCCAGCTGCATCTGCTCGGCCTCGTAGGATGCCGACATCCGGGCATACCGCTCATCGCTGATCTTGCCTTCCACATTGTCCTCGTAAAGCCTCTGCATAATCACATCCAGTTTCCCGATGCGGGCCTCAGCCTGCTCAAGCTCACGATTGCTGTCGCGGAGCTGTCGGCTCAATTCCTTCTCGCTCTGCCGGGTGACCAGCTGAACGAAATCGCCCTCATGCTCACGTGCGTAAGCAGTGATACGGCGAAGTTCCCGGAGCAGGATTTCTTCAACCTGTACATTGTGGATCTGATGTGAGGTGCAGCCGCCTTTGATTTTTCGGTATGTGGCACATACGAAATGCTCCTGCTCGTGGGTCCAGCCTCTTGCCCGGACCTGATACAGCTTTGCCCCACAATCGGCACAGAACAGCATCCCGGACAGTGTCGGCATTTCGCCCATCGGAGTGAGCCGCCGTCTTCCATCGCGGATGCGCTGGACGATATCGAAGGTCTCCTGATCGATGATGG
>ONST01000181.1 GCA_900320575.1 uncultured Eubacteriales bacterium | reverse complement strand
GGCTCCGGTGTCGGCGTCGGCTCCGGTGTCGGCGTCGGTTCCGGCGTCGGTGTGGGTTCCGGCGTCGGTGTCGGTTCTTCCTTCACTTCCGCGTCTTTCAGCGCCGCATTTACGGCACGGATGATCGCCTCAGAGGAGCAGGTGGCTTTCGAGACCGTGTCCACGCCGTCCGTCCCGTTATTGGCAATGATCTGTTCCGCAAGTCCTTTCTTTTTCTTCGTTCCGTCCAGGGCTTTCGAGAAATAATCTTCGTTATCCTCGTCCGAAAGTTCTCCTGAAAGCGCGACGTCCGAGATCTTTCCGCCGCTGACCGTGACCTTCATCTCGATCCCGTAGGCGTCAAAATCTTCGTCCTCATCCGGATTGACCGTCGCCGATCCGGTGTAGGTCCCGTCCTTCCACTGCTTTTCCGCTGCCGCTGCGGGGATCGAGACCGATCCCATGAGCATCGCCGCGGAAAGGATCACAGAAAGCAGTTTTTTACGATTCATACTGTTCCTCCCTCTTTTCGATACTGTCCTGCCCCCCGGCCCTGCATCTGCCGGGAGAGGCATTCATACATAAGTTAGATGCAGCTAACTTATATCCTGAAAAAATGCAGGTCCCCCTGCCTGCCGCCGGAAGGTCTCCCGGCACGAAATTAGACGCATAGTACTATGGTACGCTCCGTCTAACTCACATCGTTATTCTAAGGGGTTTTTACTTCCCCGTCAAGCACTTTTTCCGAAGGCCGCCAGCACTCTCCCGGTCAGGATCCCGATCAGCACTCCTGTGAGCACGCCGGACAGAAGCAGCACCGGCAGATACCAGAAGATGCCGGCCGTCTGCACGATCAGCGCCGCCGTCGCGAGCTGCCCGATATTGTGGGCCGCCCCGCCTGCCGCGCTGACGCCGATCCCGGAAAAGCCTGCCTTTTTCAGGCCCAGCATCACGAAGAAGCTCAGGATGCCTCCCGCCAGGGAATAAAGGAGCGACACGCCGTTCCCGAAGAGCAGGCTGATGAGAATGATCCGGGAAACGGAAACCATCAGTACCTCGTGCGGGCGCAGGATCCACAGGCCTGCCAGGACCACCAGGTTCGCCAGGCCGAGCTTAACGCCGGGGATCCCGAAATTGACCGGGATCAACGCCTCCACATAGCTGAAGATCATCGCGAGAGCCGTCAGCATCCCGCAGAACGCCACTTTTTTTGCCACTGTTCTTCCTCTATTTCGCGACCGTGTCGGTGTCCGCCTGTTCTGCCCCGCCGGAAGCTTCGATCACCAGATGGTGCGGCAGGCAGATGATCAGATTGTCGCCGCCTTTGACCGCATCCTGGTACTTGCACAGTCCGTCCGGACAGTCCGCCTCCGTCATCTTCGCCTCTCCGCCGGAAATGCTCAGATGATTGTGCCCGTAATCCGTATCGAGATCGATCTCCCTGTCTTTCGCGAGCGGCCACCTGCCGATCTCCTTCCCGTCCACGGAAGCGGTCACATACGTCTGGCCGCTCCTTCCGAAGAGCAGGAAGCCGATGCCCAGCACAGCTGCCACGGCCAGGATCGACACGATCAGTATCAGATCTTTCTTCTTCATGCTAGCTCCTTCAGTCCGGCGCTTTTACGACCGTGAACTCCAGATCAGACGTGAACCGGTCCGCGATCCCCGCAGTCACCCAGAGACTCCCGTCTTCTTCCAGAAGGACCGCATCAAATTCCGAGCTGTGCGCCTTCCAGTAATCCAGAGCCTTCTCCCGCCCCATCACAAAAAGCGAGGTAGACAGGCCGTCGGCCCGCATGCCGTCCGCGCAGATGATCGAAACGGACACCAGCCCGTTCTCCGAAGGAAAACCGTCAGCCGGGTCGATGATATGGTGATAGGTCTTTCCGTTTTCTTCAAAATAGCGCTCGTAGCCGCCTGAGGTGATCACCGCGCAGTCGTGAATGCTGACGACGCCCAGCATTCCGCCCGTTTCGTCCGGGCGCTGGATCCCGATCCGCCAGTCCGAGCCGTCAGGCTTCGTTCCCAGGGCCTGCACGTTCCCGCCCAGGTTCACGAGTCCGTGAGCGATTCCCTTCTCCTGAAAGATCTCCACGATCCGGGAAGAGGCATACCCCTTGGCGATGCCGCCGAAATCGATCTGCATGCCCGCTTTTTCAAAGGAGACCTCACCGGATGCAGCGTCGAAGCGGACCGCGGAGGCGTCCACCAGTTCCAGGGCCCCGCGGAGCTCCTCCTCCGAAGGCACCCGGTAATTCTGATCCGTAAATCCCCAGAGCTTCATGACCGGATAAATGGAGATATCAAAGCAGCCGCCGGTCTCCTCATAAAGCTGAAGAGACGCCTCCATCAGCCGCTGCCCGTCTTCGCTCAAGGTCCCGCCGCCGTCCGCGTTGATCTTCCCGACCTCGCTGGCCGCCTCTCCGGTAGACAGGAGCGCGTCCAGCCGGTGCACCTCCGCCTCGGCCTCCGTCACCGCTTCCTGTGAGCCTTCCCCGAAGGCCGAGACGGACATGTAGGTATCCATCGCGAAAAAATCCGCTGTGGCGTTCTCCTCCTCCGCTGCCGGAGACGAGGAGGGAGCGCTCTGCCCGCAGCCCGCAAGAAGGGCGGCTGCAAGCAGAAGGGGCGCGAGCGCGTGTCGTTTCATGTTCATTTCCTTCCCGTGTTCCTCTCTCCGGACGGTCCGGAAAGAAGTGATTCGTTCCCTCTAACTGCCGTTGGATTGTACCTGCTTTTCCGGAAAATGTCAAGCAGTGCCTCCTCCGCGGCAGTACAGCCCATGATCCGGATCTCCGGCAGACGGTGAACAGTACTCTCATCTTAGCACACTTCCGCCGCCCCTGCCTTCTTTTTGTTGCATTTTTCAAAAGCTTCTGCTATAATCACGGGAGTGCCGGGATCGGCGCTGAAGGGAGACGTATCGAAGCGGTCATAACGAGGCGGTCTTGAAAACCGTTTGGGGGCAACCCCACGGGGGTTCGAATCCCTCCGTCTCCGTGACTAAAAGCCGGAAGCATTGATTTCTCAATGTTTCCGGCTTTTTTATTTCCTCACTGATACTGGATTGATACTAATATTGCGCGCTTACTGCTCGTCCGGCGCGATGCAGATATTGAGGATGATCGCGCAGATCGCGGCGGGAACGATGCCCGAGCCGCCGAACACGTAGCCCACCCACGAAGGCAGCATGGACAGCACGTTGGCCGTGGAGCCGAGGCCGTAGCCCAGGCCCAGGGAGACCGCCACGATCGTGACGACCCGGTTGGTGACGCCGCCCTTGGTGATCAGCTGGATCCCGCTGACCACGATGGAGGCGAACATCATGACCGCAGCGCCGCCCAGCACCGGCTGGGGCATGATCTGGACGATGGCCGCCAGCTTCGGGGAGAAGCCGCACAGGATCAGGAAAATAGCGCCCATGCTGATCGCAAAGAGATTAACGATCTTCGTCATGCCCACAAGGCCCACGTTCTGGCTGAAGGAGGTGTTGGGCAGAACGCCGAAGAGGGTCGCGAAGCTCGAGCCCAGACCGTCGCAGACGACGCCGCCGGAAAGTTCCCTGTCGGTCGCCTCTCTTCCCATGCCGCCCTCCGTGATTCCGGAGATATCTCCCACGGTCTCCACCGCCGTCACGATGAACATGATGCAGATGGGGATGATCGCCCGCACGTCAAAGACGTAGGACACCGGGATCAGCTTCGGAAGGGAGAACCAGGCCGCGCTCGCGACGCGGTCCCACTGCAGCACCCAGGAGTGGGTCAGGGTCTCTCCCTCGAAGACGAAGGTCGTCGGGAGGATCAGCGGCAGGAACGCGCAGAGGATGTAGCCGATGATGATACCGAAGAGGATCGAGGCCGAGGACCAGATCCCCTTCGTGAAATGCTTCAGGATAATGATGCTGACCAGCACGATGGTGCCGATCAGGAGATTGGCCGGACTGCCGAAGTCCTTGTTGTTATTGCCGCCGCCAAACGAATTGATTCCGACGCTGATCAGCGACAGGCCGATGGCCGTCACGACGGTACCGGTGACCACCGAGGGGAAGAAGCGCCGGAGCGGCTTCAGGCAGAAGCCGAGCACGGTCTCGAAGAGACCGCCGATCAGCGAAGCTCCCATGATCGCGCCGTAGGCCAGCACGCCGCCGCCCATGGAATTCGCCACGCCGCTGCAGACGCCGATAAAGCCGGAGCTCGTGCCCATGACCACCGGGAGACGCGCTCCCACCGGTCCGATGGTATAGAGCTGCACCAGCGTCACGATCCCCGCGACCAGCATTGCGTTCTGGATGATCGCGGTGAAGATCCCCGCGTCAGCCAGACCGCACATCCCGCCGATCACCAGGATCGGGGTCAGATTGCCCACGAACATCGCCAGCACGTGCTGCATGCCGAGAAGGATCGCTTTGCCGAGCGGGATGCGGCCCTCCAGCTCATATTCCGAGGTGTAGCCAGCTGCATTTTTCTTCATTTCAACCCCCCTGATGCTGAAAAAACGTAAAAACGAATGCCGGAACGCAGGCGCTTTATCACATCAGCGCGATGCATTCCGGCATTATTATAGCAGACAGCAATTCTTCTGCGCAACCTCTATCTTACCGGGGAAGGTCCTCGGGGGTCGTGATCTTGATATTGGCGTAGGAGCCCTCCACAAGCTTTACCCGGGCCAGGCCGGACCGCTCCACGCACATCGCGTCGTCGGTGACGTCCTCCATGCCCTGTTCCCGCATCAGCGCGTGGGCCTTTACGATCAGCTCATAGGAAAATGCCTGCGGCGTCTGTATGATCCAGGTCCGCTTCCGGGGAAGCGTGCGGGCGATAAAGCCCTCTTCGTCCGCCAGCTTGATCGTGTCCTTCGCGGGCACCGCCGCCGTGCAGGCGCCGTACCGTACCGCTCCCTCCGCCGTGCGGCGGATGAGCTCCTCCGTCACGTAGGGCCGCGCGCCGTCGTGGATCAGCACGTAGTCCGCGTCCGGAACCGCCATAAGGCCTGCAAGGACGGAATCGTACCGCTCCGCCCCTCCGGCAGCGACGCTCCGGACCTTTCGCAGTCCGTACTTTTCCACGATCTCCTTCCGGCAGTACTCCGTATGCTCCGCCCCTGTCACCAGCACGACGGCATCCACCGCGCCGCAGTGTTCAAAGGCTTCCAGCGTCACCGCGATCATCGGCCGGCCGCCGATCATAAGGAACTGTTTCGGCACGTCCCCGCCCATCCGTTTTCCGGCTCCGGCAGCCAGAACGACCGCCGCCGTCACAGATGCTCTCCCAGCCGGAGATTCGGGACGGCGTTGAGATCCCAGCCGCTCCGGTAACCGCTCAGGTATTCATGATAGGCCGCGGCGCCGATCATCGCCGCGTTGTCCGTGCAGTACACGGGCGAGGGCACATAAAAATCCAGTCCGTTCTCCGAACAGGTCTTCTGCATCGCCGCCCGCAGGGCGCTGTTCGCGGACACGCCTCCGGCCATCGCCACCTTGCGGATCCCAAGATCCCTGGCGGCAGATACCGTGTGGTCACAGAGGACCTCTACCACCGCCTTCTGAAAGCTGGCGGCCAGATCTGCAGGATTGACCTCCTCGTGCACCATTTCCGCGTGATTCAGATAATTGAGCACCGCGCTCTTTAAGCCGCTGAAGCTGAAGTCGTACGCCGACCCGCTGACCTTTGCCTTCGGGAAATGGATCGCGTCGGGATTGCCTTCCTTCGCGGCCTTGTCGATCTTCGGTCCGCCCGGATAGCCGAGTCCGATGGCCCGGGCGACCTTGTCGAAGGCCTCTCCGGCCGCGTCATCGACGGTCCGGCCCAGGATCTCGAACTCTGACCAGTCTTTGACGACGACCAGATGCGTATGCCCGCCGGAGACGATGAGCCCCAGGTACGGAGGCTCCAGCTCCGGGTGTTCAATATAATTCGCGGAAATATGACCTTCGATGTGATGGACGCCGATCAGCGGCTTCTTCGCGGCCCAGGCGATGGCCTTGGCCTCCGCCACCCCCACAAGGAGCGCGCCGACAAGACCCGGTCCGGCGGTCACCGCCACCGCGTCGATCTCGTCCAGGGTCATTTCCGCGTCGTCCAGCGCCTTCTGCACCACATAATTGATTTTTTCGATATGTTTCCGGGACGCGATCTCCGGGACCACACCGCCGTAGACCGTGTGCAGGGCGATCTGGGTGTAGATCACGTTGGAGAGCACCTCCCGCCCGTTGCGGACGACCGCCGCGGCGGTCTCGTCACAGGAGGTCTCAATTGCGAGAATATCAATGTTCTGTGCGGACATCTTCTTCCATTTCCTCTTCAAACAGCAGTTCTTCGGTCTGGCCGTCCCGGGCGCACACCGCGTTCGGGAAGATCTTCTGCATCTCCGGCAGGTAATCCTCCGGCCGCACCAGCGACGGGCTGTAATGGGTGTACCAGAGCTCCCGGACGCCGGCTTTTTTCGCGATCTGTGCCGACTCCGCCATGGTCATGTGCTTATAGCCCCTGGCCTTCGCCATCATCTCCTCTTCCGTCCCGTACATGCCCTCCGCGATCAGCAGGTCCGCTCCGGAGGCGTGCTGCGCGATGGCCGGCGTCGGGCGCGTATCCGTGGAATAGACCACCTTCAGGCCCTTGCGCTTTTCGCCGAGCACCATGTCCGGCGTATAGACGATCCCGTTTTCCTCCATGGTCTGCCCCTTCTGCAGGGGATTCCAGAACTTCAGCGGGATATTCTGGGCTTTGGCCCGTTCCGGATCGAAGCGTCCCTGGCGGCCGATCTCTACCTTATAAGAATAGCAGAGCACCCGGTGATTCACCCGGAACGCGGTGACGCGCATGCCGTCCCGCTCAAAGGTCTGTTCCGCACCCTGGATCTCCTCGAAACGGGTCTCGAAGGGGAGCTCCGGCGCCAGCACGCGCACCGCCTTGAGGATATTCCCGATCCCCTTCGGGCCGATCAGGGTGACCGGCTCGGTGCGGTCCGCATTTCCCATGGTCAGGAGCAGGCCGGGCAGGCCCGCGATGTGATCCGCGTGAAAGTGCGTGATATAGATGGTATTGATGGGCTTGCAGGACCAGCCCAGCTTCCGGAGGGCGATCTGCGTGCCCTCCCCGCAGTCGATCAGCACCGAACTGCCGCGGTAGCGCATCAGGCACGAGGTCAGATAGCGCCTCGGCAGCGGCATCATGCCCCCTGTTCCAAGTAAACTGACGTCAAGCATATGAAAAATACTCCTCCCGCCGGTCCGGCATCCGCCGCCTCCGGCAGTCATTTCCGCTCTTTTCTTGTCATGAGGACCGCGTCCTCACAAGGATCCGTGTAGTATCCCTTCCGGAGGCCGTCCCGGACAAAGCCGAAGTTCCCGTAAAGCGCAATGGCCGGGGCGTTCCCGGCGCGCACTTCCAGATGCAGCTCCGTCACGCCCTTTTCCGGAAGCCGCCGGAGCAGCTCCTGCAAGAGAAGAGTTCCGATCCCCCGGCGCTGCATATTCTTCCGCACCGTAATATTTAAAATATCGCCCTCCCAGGGCACCAGGACGGCGCCCACATAGCCTAGGACGTTGGGAAGCTCGTCTTCCCCGTCCGGGACCGTTCCGTCCACCGCAGTCAGGAACAGGGTGTCGTCCCGCAGCCACCAGGTGAAGAGCCCGTTGGCGTCCCAGGGGGTAAGGGAGGCTTCCTTTTCGATCTCCGCCACCGGATAGATGTCGTCGAACGTCATCTCCCGGATCTCCATCACAGCGTCATTCCTTTCAGAGGGGCCTGCTTCCGGAGCGCCTCCTCCCGCTGCTGCTCCGCCTGGGACTTGCGCAGATAGATCGGGACGTGCTCCTCGGCCTTCACGAAGCGCCCCTCCGCGTAATAGACCTCGCCGAGAGCGCCGACGGCGGCTGCCCGCTGGCGGTTTCCATGGGCCGGCACATAGGTGTGAGGCAGCGCAAGCTCCCGGTCGATCAGGTCCCGGTAGGCCGGGACGCCGTCCCCGAGGAAGAGGATCCCCTTCCCGGTCAGTTCCTCCGGAAGGGCCGTGAGCTCCGCGCAGAGCTCCGACACCGCTTTCGGCTCCTGATCCCGGACCGTGACCAGCGATGCCTGCTCAAAGCGGTAAATGCCGCTGTAGACCTGGGAGCGCCGCGCGTCCATGATCGGGCAGAGGAGCCCTGCCGCGCCGAAGAGGCCGTAGGCCATCGCCGCGAGGGTCGGTACCTCGATCACCGGTCTTCCGAGCGCGAGCCCCAGTCCCTTCGCGGTCGCGGAGCCGATCCTAAGGCCGGTAAAGGACCCCGGTCCGGCGGCCACGGCCACCGCGTCGACCTCGGAAAGATCGAGTTCGATCATCCGCGCGATCTCATCGAGCATCGGCAGCAGGGTCTGCGAATGCGTTTTCTTATAATTGACCGTATATTCGGCCAGAAGGACCTCGTCCTCCAGGACCGCGGCGGAAGCCACGAGCCCGGAGCTGTCAAGTGCAAGCAGTTTCATGCGCTCCTCCGGAATCAAAAACGCCTTCCGGCGTACTGTCTGTTCGGTTTCACTGTGCCTTTTTATAAAGCTCCGGCAGCACACCGTCCGGGGCCGTGATGCGGATCTCCCGGAAATCCGCGCCTTCCGCAGGATCCTTCCGGATCACGATGCGGACGGTATCTTCCGGCAGAAGCTCTTCGATCTGCTCCGCCCACTCGACCAGCGCGACGCCGTCTCCGTAGAAGCAGTCCTCGTAGCCGATCTCATCCATTTCCTCGGTCTCCTCGATGCGGTAGACGTCGAAATGGTAGAGCGGGACTCTCCCGTCCGTGTAGCTCTGCAGGATCGTAAAGGTCGGGGAGGTCACAGGCTCTGTCACGCCCAGGCCCTCCGCGAAGCCCTTCGTAAAAATCGTCTTTCCCACGCCGAGATCCCCGGTCAGGGCATATACCTGGCCCGGCCGGGCTTTCTGTCCAAGCATTTTTCCGATCCGGTACGTTTCTTCAGGACCGGCAGTATTCCGGGTAAGCTGCATGATCTTCGCTCCGGCGCTCCTTTTCTTTCTCTGATCTACGGTAAAAACGCCAAATGCACGGACCCGCGGATCTTGCTTTTGACGGTTCAATCACGATTTTTTAGTATACCACAACGCAGGCGGAAGTGTCACGGAAATTCCAGCAGTTCCCCCAGGGTCCGCGCGATCCGCTCCACGCCCTTCCGGTCTTCTTCAGAGAACCGTCCGGCGGAGGGGCTGTCGAGATCCGTCACTCCGATCAGGTCTCCCGAATAAAAGAGCGGGACCACCAGTTCGGAACGGGAGGCGGAATCGCAGGCGATGTGCCCGGGAAACGCGTGCACGTCGGGCACCAGTACGCTCTCCTTCCGCTCCGCTGCCGTTCCGCAGACGCCTTTTCCCACCGGGATGTGGATACAGGCATGCTTCCCCTGGAAGGGGCCAAGGACCAGCTTTCCGTCCCGGAGCAGATAGAATCCCGCCCAGTTCAGATCCTCCATCGCATCGAACAGGAGGGCCGCCGCGTTCGCGAGCAGCGGCACGTACCACGGGTCGGTCTCCGCGAGGGCGCGGATCTGTTCCGCAAGCAGGTCATAGTCCGTCTCTCTCATTTTTCCACTTCCTTCATTGAATTAAAACCGGTCCCTTCTGCGCGCCTTTCCGGACGTTCCTTCTTTCCTGACGGTTTTTGACAGGCAAGTCCTTCGTATGATAGAATAGTCCGGTCACAGGAAACCATCTGCGGGAGGCGTCTTCGCCGCCCGGATCCGAAAAAGGAGATTCAGAATCGTATGGCAAATCCAGTTGTAACCATTACCATGGAAGAAGGCAGCGTCATGAAGGCGGAGCTCTATCCGGAGACCGCCCCCAACACCGTCAATAATTTTATCAGCCTGATCAAGAAGGGCTTCTACGACGGAGTCGGCTTTCACCGCGTGATCCCCGGCTTCATGATCCAGGGAGGCGATCCCACCGGCACCGGCATGGGCGGCCCGGATTACCGGATCGCGGGAGAATTCTCCCAAAACGGGTTTAAAAATGATCTGAAGCACACGCCCGGCGTCCTCTCCATGGCCCGCTCCATGCACCCGGACAGCGCCGGCAGCCAGTTCTTCATCATGCATGAGACCTCGCCGCATCTCGACGGCGCCTACGCCGCCTTCGGCAAGGTCACGGAAGGACTGGAGGTCGTGGACCGGATCGCCAACGTGCGCACCAACTACGCGGACAAGCCTCTGACGCCTCAGATCATGAAGACCGTCACGGTGGAGACCTTCGGCGTCGAATATCCGGAGCCGGAAAAGGCCTGACCGGGAACCTTCAGCGGAGATCGATTTCTGTCTGATCCAGAAGTTCGATCTCCGCTTTTCCGTCTGTCGCCTCGATGATCCGCTTCTGAAGGGCACTCTCTTCCCCTTCCGGCGCGAGGATATCCATCTGCACGTCCGCTCCGTAGACCGTATCCAGCACCGTGACGCCCTCCCAGGCGAAGAGATAGCCGAGCTTTCCGGAGGCGTTGTAGCTCACGTGCAGGCGGATGCGGGTCCCTCTCAGCTTTTCGACGATCTCCGCGCTCTCGCAGGCCTTTTGCGCGGCCTCCGTGTAGGCGCGGATGAGGCCCCCCGTTCCCAGCAGCGTGCCGCCGAAATAGCGGGTCACCACCAGTACGCAGTTGTGGAGCTCCCGTCCCTTTAAGACCTCCAGCATCGGCCGGCCGGCCGTTCCCTGCGGCTCTCCGTCGTCTCCCGCCCGCAGCGTCTCACTGCCTCCGGGCTCTCCGACGATATACGCGAAGCAGTTGTGGCGGGCGTCATAGTGCTTCTTCCGGACGGCCGCGACCGCGCTCTCCGCCTCTTCCGGGGTCTCCGCGTGCAGCAGAAGGCCCAGAAAGCGGGATTTCTTTTCAATTACTTCCGATGTTCCGGCCCCGAGGACCGTAAAATATCTGCTCTGCATGGTCCTATTTTACACAGGGAAGGCCTTTTATGCAAGAAGCGGCGTGCGGAAGGCGCCACGGCGCGTTCTTTGCTTAGGATTTTATAAAGAATCTCTGTAGAACTGGCAATTCGAAATTGTTTTTGCTATAATGCGGGTTATGAAGTACACAAAGCTTGCAATCGAACGAAAAGAAGAAGAACTCACCTCGCCCGCACTGCCGATCAGCCACCGGATCGGCGTTACTTTCATGCGCGTGATGGTGGGGCTCCTCATCGCTGCCATCGTGGCGGGAACCTGCGGAGGCTACGGAGCGTATCAGGGCGTCATCGCCAATGCTCCGGATGTGGCGACCATCAATATCGCCCCCACCGGTTTCGCGACCTTTATTTACGACGCAAACGGAAACCAGCTGCAGAAGCTGACGTCGTCGGACTCCAACCGGATCTCGGTCTCCCTGAAGGACGTCCCCCTCGATCTGCAGCACGCGATCGTCGCGACCGAGGACAAGCGTTTCTACGAGCATCACGGCGTCGATCCGCACGGCATGCTCCGCGCGCTGTCGGTGGGCATCCGCTCGCGCTTCCGCCGGACGGAGGGCGCCAGCACCATCACCCAGCAGCTCCTGAAGAACAACGTCTTTACGGAATGGACCCAGGAGAAGGGCATGATGGCGAAGATCCGCCGCAAGATCCAGGAGCAGTATCTGGCGGTAAAGCTCGAAGAGCGGCTCCATGACAAGGATCTGATCCTGGAGAACTATCTGAACACCATCAACCTCGGCGCCGGCACCTACGGCGTGGAGGCTGCGGCGAAGAAGTATTTCCGTAAGAGCGTCTCCGAACTGAATCTGTCGGAGTGCACGGTGCTGGCCGGGATCACCCTGAATCCCAGCCTCTACAACCCCATTTCCCATCCGGAGAAAAATGCGGACCGCCGGGAACTGGTGCTGCGCCGCATGCTCGACCAGGGCTATATCACCCAGGAACAGCGGGACGAAGTCCTCCGGGACAACGTCTACGAGGAGATCCGCCAGGCGCAGGAGCTGTCCGGAGAGGATAACCAGATCTACTCCTACTTCATCGACGAGCTCACGGAACAGGTCCGCGACGACCTGATGAACCAGAAGGGCTACACTGAGCGGGAAGCCTACCGCGCCCTCTACTCCGGCGGCCTCAGGATCTATACGACCCAGGATATGGCGATCCAGCAGATCTGCGACGAGGAGTACCAGAATCCGGACAATTATCCGGAAGGGACCTATTTCAGCATCGACTGGGCCCTGTCCATCACGCGGGCGGACGGCACTACGGTCCATTTCAGCAAGGAGCAGATGCGCAAGTGGTACCGCGAGAACGAGGATGAGAGCTTCGACCTGCTCTTCGATTCCGAGGAAGACGGCCAGGCGGCCATCGATCACTACAAGGAAGAGATCCTCACGGACGGCGACACCGTGATCGCGGAGCGCACCGCCTTCTCGCCCCAGCCGCAGTCCTCCTTCGTCATCATGGACCAGCACACCGGCTACGTGAAGGCCATCGTGGGCGGACGCGGACGGAAGACCGCTTCCCTGACGCTGAACCGCGCGACCAACACCTACCGGCAGCCTGGCTCGACCTTCAAGATCATCACCACCTATTCCACCGCGCTCGACCAGTTCGGGAAGACCCTTGCGGATATCTACGAGGACAAGCCCACCACCTACAGCAACACGGACCGCTCGGTGGAGAACTATTATGAGGGCTACGACGGGGAAATGACCGTCCGCGACGCGATCGTCTACTCGGTCAACACCATCGCCGTGCAGCTGATCCAGGAAATGGGCGCCCGAGCCGGCTACAATGAAGCGCTGAAGTTCGGCATCACCACCCTCGATCCGGTCAACGACGTCTATGAGCCCATCGCCATCGGCGGTATTTACAACGGCGTCTCCAATCTGGAGCTGACCGCGGCCTACGCGGCGGTCGCCAACGGCGGCGTCTACACCAAGCCGGTCTTCTATACGAAGATCCTCGACCAGTACGGCAACGTCGTTCTCGACAATACCTCCGAGACCCACCGGGTCATCAGCGAGGATACGGCCTTCCTGCTGACTAGCGCCATGCAGGACGTCATCGAGCGCGGTACCGGTACCAACCTGAAGCTGGATACCGACATGCCGGTGGCTGCAAAGACCGGTTCGACCAACAACTACGGAAATGTCTGGGTCGTCGGCTATACGCCCTATCTCACCGCCGGCGCCTGGGCGGGCTACGACAACAACGAGCCCCTCCAGCCGGAGGACGAAGGGACCTACCGGACCTTCGAGCGGACCCTGTGGACCAATATCATGTCCCGGATCTCCGATACCCAGAACGTGATCCCTTTCGTCCGCCCCACCGGCATCGAGGAGGTCACGATCTGCGACCGGACCGGCCTTCTGGCCTCCAGCTACTGCTCGAGCTCCCACAAGCAGACGGAATACTTCACGACGGGGACCGAGCCCTCCTCTTACTGCGGACTCTGCGAAGCCGAGTGGCGCGCCGAGCAGGAGCGCAAGCGCCGCGAGGAGGAAGAGCGCAAGCGCCGCGAGGAAGAAGAGCGGAAGAAACAGCAGCAGCAGCAACAGCAACAGCAGCAACAGCAGCAGGGAGAAGGCGGCAATAACCAGGGAGAAACTCCCGGAGGAACACCGGCCGGCGGAACAGATGCCGCAGGCGGTGAGACCGGCGGAACAGACGCTGCAGGCACCTGACCGTCCCTCCCGCCAGACAAATAAAAACGGAAGACCGCAGATGATATGTACCCCCTTCCCTGGATGTCCAGGAAAGGGGGTACATATCACAATCGGGTCTTCCGTTTTTTATTTGTCCGTTTCATCAGAACAGGCCTTCTGATCTCCTGCCCGCGGTTCCGCACGAAAGCGGACCGGACGTTCCGGCTTTTCAGATCACCATGCGCGCCGCGCCGTAAATGCCGGCGTCGTTGCCAAGCTTTGCAAGGACCACCGGGGTTCCCGCGCAGGAGGAGAACACCTTCTGGCGGTAATAGCGTCCGACGATGTCGGTGAGGACCTCTCCGGCCTTGGAGACGCCGCCGCCGATCACGATCACCTCGGGATCCGTCACCACCGCTACACTGGACAGGGCGGTGCCCAGAAGATCCGCGAATTCCCGCACTACGGACTCCGCCAGGGCATCTCCTTCCTTGTAGGCGTCAAAGACCGCCTTCGCGTCCGGCTTGCCGTCCCGCAGCACGCTCTCCGTCTCCGGATGCTCCGCAAGAGAGACGCGGGCCAGACGGGCGATGCCGGTAGCCGAACAGAACTGCTCGAGGCAGCCCTTATTTCCGCAGTTGCAGGGCTCGTCGAGATCGTCGGAGACATGCATGTGGCCGACCTCTCCGCCGGCCCCGTTGGCGCCTTCCACGATCTGCTCGTTGATGATGACGCCGCAGCCCACGCCGGTGCCGAGCGTGATCATGATCACGTTCTTTCTGCCTTCGCCGGCGCCCTTCCACATCTCGCCGAGTGCCGCCGCGTTGGCGTCGTTGGCCACACGCACCGGAAAGCCGGTGAGTGCCTCCAGCTCCTTCGCCACATCCTTCTCGCCCCAGTGCAGATTGACGGCCACCGGGACCTTTCCGGCCCGCACAGGCCCGGGAATGCCGATGCCGATGCCGGTGATCTGCTTTTCCTCAAAACCGTTCACCTGGATCCTGCCGTGGACCGCGGCCGCGATATCCGGGAGAATCTGTTCTCCGCCGTTCTCCGTGCGTGTGGGGATCTCCCATTTATCCAGGACCGTGCCATCCGTGCGGAACATCCCGCACTTGATCGTGGTGCCGCCTACGTCGATCCCGAAACAGATTTTTCCTGCCATCTCCTGCATCCTCCTTTTTTAGATATCACTGTGCGACATATTGGCCTGTACGCGGCGGTACAGCTCCTGCGCCGCGTTGTAGCCCATCTTCTTCTGCCTGTGATTGACGGCTGCCGTCTCCACGATCACCGCCAGGTTCCGGCCCGGCCGGATCGGCAGAGAGTGGCAGACGATCTTATTTCCGAGAAATTCCGTATATTCCTCTTCGAGGCCCAGCCGGTCGTATTCCCGCTCCTTGTCCCAGTCCTCCAGCTTGATCACCAGATCGATGGCCTGGGTATCCTTGACGTGCTCGACGCCGTAGAGGGTCTTCACGTCGATAATGCCGATGCCGCGAAGCTCGATAAAATGCCGGGTCAGATCCGGAGCCGAACCGACCAGCGTGATATCCGAGACCTTGCGGATGATCACCACGTCGTCGCTCACGAGACGGTGCCCGCGGCGCACGAGCTCCAGGGCGGCCTCGCTCTTTCCGATCCCGCTCTCGCCCATGATCAGCACGCCCTCGCCGTAGACGTCCACGAGAACGCCGTGCACAGAGATGCTGGGGGCCAGTTCGACGCCCAGCCAGCGGATGATCTCTGCCATAAAGCCGCTGGTGGTGCGCTCAGTGACCAGCGTGGGAACGCTGTACTTCCGCGCGATCTCCAGCATCGCCTCGGAGGGCTCGGTAAGCGTCGTGAAAATGACGCAGGGGATCCCGCTGGAAACGAAGCGCTCATAGGCCGCGTTCCGCTCCTCCTCTTCCATCTCCATGATGTAGGTGTATTCCACGTAGCCGATGATCTGCACCCGCTCGTAGGCGAAATGCTCATAAAAACCCGCCAGCTGGAGCGCCGGCCGGTTGATATCCGGCGTCGTCAGTTCCACGAGGGACATGTCGATGTCCGGCGTCAGGTTCTTCAGATTCAGTTCCTCCGCCAGCTTGGACAGCCGCACTACCGTCTGCATCGCTCTTTTCCTCCTGTCTTCACAGGTCCGGGCAGCCCCGCTGCCCGCATTCACTGCTTTTTGGGACTGCCGGAGACAGCCGCAGCCCTTTTATTCAGTGTAGCACAGGCGGACGGCGCATTCAACCGCCGGCCTTCTCTTTTCCCTCTGCCGCTCCGCCGTCTTTATGGAAAAACTCCCACACGCTGCGGGCGGAAGCGCGGTTCATGGACGGGATCTCCGCCAGCTCCTCTTCCGTTGCGGCCCGCAGGTCCTCGATGGTACGGAAATGGGCCAGCAGTGCCTTTCTCCTGGCTCCGCCGATCCCGCTGATCCCGTCCAGCACCGAGTGGACCTGTCCCTTACTGCGCAGCAGGCGGTGGTATTCGATCGCGAAGCGGTGCGCCTCGTCCTGGATCCGGGTAATGAGCTTAAAGCCCTCGGAATTCCGGTCGATCGGCATCTCCCGGTCATGAAAATACAGTCCGCGGGTGCGGTGAAAGTCATCCTTGACCATGCCCGCCACCGGGACCGAAAGACCGAGATCCGCGAGCACCCGCTCGGCTGCGTGGACCTGGCCCTTCCCTCCGTCCATGAGCAGAAGATTCGGCAGGACCGCAAAGCCGTCGTAACCGGCCTCAGCGCGCGCAAAACGGCGGTTTAAGACCTCTTCCATGCTCGCGTAATCATTTGGTCCCTCGACCGTGCGGATGCGGAATTTGCGGTAATCTGAGCGTCTGGGGCGGCCCTGGTCAAAGACCACCATGGACCCCACCGACTGGTAACCGCTGATATTGGAAATATCGAAGGCCTCCATCCGGCTGCAGTCCGCCAGTCCCAGCACCTGTTCGATCTCATGCACAGCGCCGGAGGTCCGCTGCTCTTCCCTTGCGAGCCGCTCGCGGTCGCGGCTCAGGACCATTTCCGCGTTCTCCCGGGCCATGGCCACCAGCTTGTTCTTCATGCCCCGCTGCGGGACTCTGATCTGCACCTTTGCGCCGCGCCGGCCCGTCAGCCACTCCTCCAGCAGCTCCTGCTCCGGGATCTCCGTCTCCAGCATCAGCTCACCGGGAATGAACGGCGTCCCCGCATAGTACTGCGTCAGAAAGCCCCGCAGCAGCTCCCCGCGGTCCGAGGAATCGCCCGAGGTCAGGAAGAAATGCTCCCGTCCGATGAGCCTGCCGCCGCGCACGAAGAAGACCTGGACCACCGCCTCGGTCCGGCCGAGATGGATATTTTCCTCCTGCGGCTGATCCACCGCCAGGGCGATGATGTCCCGGTCGTCCGAGCCGCTCCCGGTGATCTTCTGCCGTTCCCCGACGGAACGGATGCTCTCGATCAGATCCCGGTATTCCGCCGCCTGCTCGTATTCCAGCGCTTCGGCCGCCGCATTCATTTTTTCCGTAAGAGCCCGGATCTCCTCCTCGTAGTGTCCGCTGAGGAACTCCAGCACCTTCTTCACCTGTTTCCGGTATTCCTCCTCCGGCACCCCGCCCTGGCAGGGCGCCGGGCACTGGCCGATATGATGGTAGAGGCAGGGCCGGTCCTTCCCGATGCTCTCCGGCAGCTTCCGGTCGCAGCTGCGGATGCGGTAAAGCTTCCGCAGCAGATCGATAGTGTCCCGCACGGCTCCCGCCGTGGGAAAGGGCCCGAAATAGCGGGAGGAATCCTTCTTCATTTTCCGGGAAATGGTGATGCGGGGGTACATCTCCCCGGCGGTGACGCAGATGAACGGGTAGCTCTTGTCGTCCTTGAGCATCGTATTGTATTTGGGCCGGTGCTCCTTGATCAGGTTCGATTCCAGCACCAGCGCCTCCAGCTCGGAGTCCGTGACGATGTACTCAAAATAATCGATATTCTGCACCATCCGCACGATCTTCGGGCTCTTGTTCCGCGTGCTCTGGAAATACTGGCGCACCCGGTTCTTCAGGCTCACCGCCTTGCCGACGTAGATGATCTCCCCGTCTTTGGCGTGCATGAGATAGACCCCCGGCTTTCCCGGAAGCTTCTTCAGTTCTTCTTCAATAATGAATCCGTTCTCCGCACTCATCCGCGCACCTGAAACGGGAAAAGCTGCCTGAAATATGCAGCGTCCCGCTTTCCTTTTGTGAAAAGAACCCCGCTCCGCGAACGGAAAGGGGTTCCCTGTCTTATTTTTAGTTACCGGTCCGGCCCGCCCGGGAAGAACTGATCGGAATACATATCCTCCGGATAGACCGTCTCCGGGGCCGGTTCCGCGGGGAGCGCAGCCGGCGTGTTCTCAGGCGCCGCGCTTGCATCCGCTTCCGTCTCTTCTTCCTGCGGCAGACCTTCGATCTCCCGGAAAATGCGCATGAACTCCTTTCCGGTGATCGTCTCCTTCGCGATCAGGTACTCCGCGATCTTATCCATCGCCGGACGGTGCTCCCGAAGGAGCGCGAGCGCCTGCTCATAGGAGCGCCGCAGCAGCTCCATGACCTCGTGGTCCACTTCGGTGGCGGTCGCGTCGCCGCAGTTGAGGACGGCCCGGCCGTCCAGGTACTTGTTCTCCTGGGTCGCCAGCCCCATAAGGCCGAACTTCTCGCTCATGCCGTACTGGGTGATCATCGCCCGCGCGATGCCCGTGGCCTGCTCGATGTCGTTGGCCGCCCCGGTCGTCACGGTATCGAAGACGAGCTCCTCGGCAGCGCGGCCGCCAAGCGCGGTGACCAGCCTTGCCTCCAGCTCCTTCTTCGTATTGAGGAACTTCTCCTCCTCGGGCACCTGCATCACATAGCCCAGCGCGCCCATGGTGCGGGGAATGATGGTGATCTTCTGCACCGGCTCCGCATTTTTCTGCAGGGCAGTCAGCAGGGCGTGTCCCACCTCGTGATAGGACACGATCTTCCGCTCCTCGGCGCTCAGGATCCGGTCCTTCTTCTCCTTGCCGACGAGGACCACTTCCACGGCCTCCAGCAGATCCTTCTGACTGACGGCTCTCCTGCCGTTCTTTACCGCCAGGATCGCGGCCTCGTTGATCATATTTGCCAGATCCGAGCCCACGGCGCCGCTGGTCGCCAGCGCAATGGCGTCGAGATCCACGGAATCGTCCATCGCCACGTCCTTCGCGTGGACGCGGAGGATCGCCACACGGCCCTTGAGGTCCGGCCGGTCGACGATGATGCGCCGGTCAAAACGGCCCGGACGCAGGAGCGCCGGATCCAGGACCTCGGGGCGGTTCGTCGCCGCGATCACCAGAAGTCCCTTCGAGGTATCGAAGCCGTCCATCTCCGCCAGCAGCTGGTTCAGAGTCTGCTCGCGCTCGTCGTTGCCGCCGTAGCGCCCGCTGTCACGGGTCTTGCCGATGGCGTCGATCTCATCGATGAAAATGATGCAGGGCGCGTTCTTCTTGGCTTCCTCAAACAGATCGCGGACCCGGCTCGCGCCGACGCCGACGAACATTTCCACGAATTCGGAGCCGGAAAGGGAGAAGAAGGGCACATGCGCCTCGCCGGCAACCGCCTTCGCCAGCAGCGTCTTGCCGGTTCCGGGAGGCCCGACGAGCAGGGCGCCGCGCGGAAGCTTCGCTCCGATCTCCACGTATTTTCCGGGATTATGCAGGAAATCCACCACCTCCTGCAGGGATTCCTTGGCCTCGTCCTCGCCTGCCACGTCGCGGAAGGTCACGCCGGTATTCTTCTGGATGTAGGCCTTGGCGCGGCTCTTGCCGACGCCCATGACGCCGCCCTTGTTCATTCGTCCCATGAACACGCTCATGAGGACCATGAAGAGCACGAACGGGATCAGGAAGCTGAGCAGCGTCCCGATGATCTCCGAGGCCATACTGGCTTCCTTCTTCTGGAATTCCACGTTGGCCGCGTCCAGACGGTTCGTCAGCGCGGTCAGGTCCTCGGTGCGCGTCGTGTAATAGGTGATCGTCGTTCTGGCGTCCGCGGCCTTCTTCGGAGTAATATCGATGGTGTCCTGATTGATCACCACCGATTCCACCTCGCCCTTGTCCAGCATCGCAATGAACTGGTCATAGGTGATCTTTCTCGTGGAAGCAGAATCGAACGCCCCCGAGAACACGCTCATGCAGATCAGGCTGATGAGCACGCAGATCAGCAGGATCAGCAGCGACTGGCGGTTCCGGTTGCCGTTGTCGCCCTGGTTCCGGTTGTTATTCGGATTATCCATAGATTTCTTCTCCTTCTTGCCTTCTGCACCTGCCTCAGTCCGATAAATGCAGTTCTTTACGGCCCGCTTCTCCTTCCAATGCAGAACAGCAATCGAAGTAATTATAAGTTCTTCCGGAAAGCATTGCAAGCAAAAAAACGTCCCGGAGCTTGTGCCCCGGAACGTTTTTCAAAATTCCTTGCAAATACAGCCTTATACCAGCTCGAGAAGAACCTTCATGGCTCCGTCGCCCGGTCTCTGCGCGATCTTCACGATGCGGGTGTAGCCGCCGTTGCGGTTCGCATACTTCGGAGCGATCTCGTCGAACATCTTTGCAGGCATATCGACCTTTTTGGTGTTCTTCTTGCGGCCCTTGCCGGCTGCCGGAACTTCGGTCACCGGATAGAAGACCTTCGCCATCTGGCGTCTGGCATGCAGGCGGGACGGAAGATCCTTTTTGATCTCCTTCTCGACCTCGTCGTACAAGGTCACTTTCTTGCCGTCAACGACTTCCTTGACGCGCTTGCCGTCCGCATCCTTGCGGGCGACCTTCGCGGTCACGGTCACGGTCTCGAAGTTGTCCTTCTCTTTTACAGCGAGGGCGATCAGGCCCTCGGCGATCTTCGCGACTTCCTTCGCCTTGGCCTCGGTGGTCACGATCTTGCCGTGATAGAGGAAGGAAGTGACCTGGCTTCTCAGTAACGCTTTTCTCTGGCTGCTGGTTCTGCTGAGTTTTCTGTATCCTGACATGATTTATCCTCCATTTGCGGGACGCGGCGCCACGCTTTTCAGGCTTACTGACGCTGCGCTGTCAATCCGCGTGTATAATGTACAGTTATTCCTCGCTCGGCTTCAGGCTGAGACCGAGCTCTTTCAGTTTCGCGAGCACTTCTTCGAGCGACTTGCGTCCAAGATTCCGGACCTTCATCATATCTTCAGAAGTCTTGTCGCAGAGTTCCTCGACCGTGTTGATTCCCGCTCTCTTGAGGCAGTTGTAGGAACGGACGGAAAGCTCGAGCTCGTCGATGTTCATTTCCAGGACCTTTTCCTTATCATTGTCCTCTTTTTCGATCATGACCTCGGCCGTCTTCGCGGTCTCCGTGAGATCAATGAAGAGCTTCAGATGCTCGCTTAAGACCTTCGCTGCAAGGCTCACGGCCTCTTCCGGATTCAGAGTTCCTCTGGTCCAGACATCCAGCGTCAGCTTATCGAAATCCGTCTGCTGGCCGACACGGGTATTTTCAAGATGCATGTTCACGCGCTCGACAGGCGTATAGATCGCGTCGACAGCGATCACGCCGATCGGCTGATCCTCGGCCTTGCCGCGGTCCGCGCTGATGTAGCCGCGTCCCTTGGTGATGGTGATCTCCATGTAGAGACGGCAGTCGGGACCGCCGTTCAGCGTGGCGATGACCTGCTCCGGATTCATGATCTCGATATCCGAATCCACCTGAATATCCGACGCCCGGACGACGCCCTCGCCTTCGTACTCGATGTACGCGGTCTTCGGCTCGTCAGTCTCCGAGTTGTTTCGGATCGCCAGAGACTTCAGGTTCATGATGATCTCTGTCACGTCCTCCTTGACGCCCGGGATCGGGCTGAATTCATGAAGGACGCCCTCGATCTTGACCTGGCTGACCGCCGCGCCGGGAAGCGAGGAGAGCATAATGCGTCTCAGTGAATTCCCGAGGGTGGTGCCGTAGCCTCTCTCAAGCGGTTCTACCACAAACCGGCCGAACTTCTTATCATCAGACAGTTCTGCGATTGTAATCTTCGGCTTGTTAAAATCAAACAATCTATATCCCTCCTTAAGGATTAACGATCGGTCACGAGGGTTTCAAGGTCTTAGCAGGGATTACTTGGAATACAGCTCGACGATGAGCATCTCGTTGACCGGAACATCGATCATCTCTCTGTTCGGGACTTCCTTGATCATGCCCTTCAGGTTCTCGGCGTCAGCCTCGAGCCATTCCGGAACCGCACGTCCGGCAGTCGCTGCCAGGATGCCGTTCTCGGCGCGGTATCTCGGAGAGGACTTCTTGTTCTCCTTGATCTCGATGCTGTCGCCCGCCTTCACCTGGTAGGACGGGATGTTGACCAGCTTGCCGTTCACAAGTACGTGCTTGTGGTCGACGATCTGGCGCGCTTCTCTTCTGGTCCGCGCGAAGCCCAGACGGAAAATGACATTGTCCAGTCTCAGCTCCAGCATGCGCATCAGGTTCTCACCGGTCATGCCCTTCATGCGGTCCGCCTTCTTGTAGTAGTTGCGGAACGGCTTCTCCAGCACGCCGTAGATGAACTTTGCCTTCTGCTTCTCGCGAAGCTGCTGGCCGTATTCGGAAACCTTGCGGTTCGCTCTCTTGAGTTCTCTTGTGGATTTCTTATCGATACCGAGGTATGCAGGCTCAATACCCAGAGATCTGCATCTCTTCAGGACCGGTACTCTATTTACTGCCATGTGTCAATGACCTCCAATTCGCTTTAAAGTGATCAACGTAACCAGCTGCGATTATACACGTCTCCGCTTCGGCGGGCGGCATCCGTTATGCGGTACCGGTGTGCAGTCCTTAATGCTGAGCACCTGAAGACCTGCCGCATTCAGCGCGCGGATCGCAGCTTCTCTTCCCGAACCCGGTCCCTTGACGAAGACGTCGACCGTCTTCAGACCGTGAATGAGAGCTGCCTTCGTAGCTGTCTCTGCCGCCATCTGTGCTGCATAAGGAGTAGATTTCCTTGAACCGCGGAATCCCAGGCCGCCTGCGGATGCCCAGGAGAGTGCATTGCCCTGCGCATCGGTCAGAGTCACGATCGTGTTATTGAAGGATGACTGAATGTGAGCCTGTCCATGTTCAACGTTTTTCTTGACGCGGCGCTTTCCTGCCGTCTTTTTATTTCCTCTTGCATTAGCCATAAAAACTAACCTACTTTCCTTTCCTTATGAACCGGTTTCCTAAACGGGATTACTTCTTCTTGTTCGCGACCGTGCGTCTCGGGCCCTTGCGGGTTCTCGCATTGTTCTTGGTGTTCTGACCGCGGACCGGAAGGCCTTTTCTGTGACGGATGCCTCTGTAGCAGCCGATCTCCTGCAGGCGCTTGATGTTCATCGCGATCTCACGGCGAAGGTCACCTTCCACCGTGCAGGTGCTGTCCATGACGTCCTTGATACGGGTGACTTCTTCGTCAGTCAGGTCGCGGACACGGGTGCTGGGGTCAACGTTCGCGTCCTTCAGAATGCGGTTGGACGTCGTGCGTCCGATGCCGTAGATGTAGGTAAGTCCGATCTCTACGCGCTTGTCTCTTGGTAAATCCACGCCAGCTAAACGAGCCATTGTGTTTCCTCCTTGTTGATAATGCAGTTACGAGTTACTCAACTGGGGCTCCAGGGATATTGGAACCCAGCCCGCGGCATCCACGTTCACTTATGCCATGTGATGCGGGCCTTTCCGGCGAAATGACGCGCCGGTATTAAGCACTACATATCGCGAAACAGTAAATACTGCCGCCAATCACACAATAACCGATCAGCTGATATATAGTTGAACAGCCTGTGCAGCCGCGCTCCAGACTGCTGCTTACTTAATAAAATAGAACGTTTCCGGGGATGCTCCCCTGTTTGTTCGGATCGTTTGCGATCCGGCTTTGGACGGTCTGACGAATCAGCCCTGTCTCTGCTTGTGCTTCGGATTCTCGCAGATAATTCTGATCGAACCCTTTCTCTTGATGACCTTGCACTTTTCGCACATAGGCTTTACGGAAGATCTCACCTTCATGATAAACCTCCTTTCGGTGTAAAAAAATGCGCACTACTCCAAAGCAACTTCAATATCATAGCACAGCGCATTTGAAAACGCAAGCGAAAAACCAGGAAAATTCCCGGTTTTTCGCCGCATTTTTTCTTATTTATCTCTCCAGACGATCCTGCCCTTGCTGAGATCGTAGGGAGAGAGCTCGATGGTCACCTTATCGCCGGGAAGGATGCGGATAAAATTCATTCTCAGCTTGCCGCTGATATGAGCAAGCACCACATGCTTGTTCTCGAGCTCCACCCGGAACATCGCATTCGGAAGCTTCTCCAGGACTCTTCCCTCTACTTCAATCGCATCCGCTCTCGACATTTAATAATCCTCCTTCGTGCAGGTGAGCAGCTCCGGCTCTCCCTCGGTAATCAAAATGGTATTCTCGTAATGTGCGGACATCTTTTTGTCCGAGGTCGTGACCGTCCACCCGTCAGAGGACCAGTCCACATGCTTCGTGCCCATGTTGATCATGGGCTCGATCGCGAAGGTCATGCCCGGCTCCATCAGCAGGCCCCTGCCCTTCACGCGGAAATTCGGGATCTGCGGCTCCTCATGGAGATGGGTGCCGATCCCGTGTCCCACCAGATCCTCGACGACGCCGTAGCCGAAGCTCTCCGCGTACGCGCCGATGGTCCGTGAGATCTCATGGAGGTGATGCCCTGCCAGAGCGAACTTGATCCCTTCGTAAAAGGACTGCCGCGTCACCTCGATCAGTTTTTTCGCTTCCGGGGAGATCTCGCCGACTCCCCAGGTGCGGGCTGCGTCGGAATGATAGCCCTTCCAGATCAGTCCCGCGTCGAGGGAGACGATATCGCCTTCGTGAAGGATCCGGTTCCGGGAGGGGATCCCGTGCACGACCTCCTCGTTGACGGACACGCAGATCGCCGCCGGAAAGCCGTTGTAATTCAGAAAATTCGGCATGCCGCCGAGCTTCCGGATCGCCTTTTCCCCTACCTCGTTGACCTGGGCGGTGGAGACTCCGGGCCTGATGAAATCGCGCATCTCATTGTGCACGATCTCCAGCTTGTGGCCCGCGATCCGCATCAGCTCGATTTCCTGTTCGGTCTTGATTGTGACTGCCATATAGATTATTCTCCGAGTTTCTCCAGGATTTCGGCGAATACTTCGTCCATCGTCCGGGTGCCGTCCACCGTCGCCAGCTTCCCGCGCTCCGCGTAGAAGTCGATCAGCGGCTGCGTCTGGTCATGGTAGACATTAAGACGGGTCTGCACCGTCTCCGGCTTGTCGTCGTCGCGAAGGATCAGGGTCTGTCCGCAGGTATCGCAGATGCCCTCCTTCTTCGGCGGGTTGAAGACCACGTGATAGGTCGCGCCGCAGCCGACGCAGGCTCTTCTGCCACCCATACGGGAGACGATGGCCTCGTCCGGAACGTCGATATTCACCGCGTAATCCACCTCAGCCCCGAGCTTCTTCGTGACCGCTTCCAGCGCTTCCGCCTGGGGAATGGTCCGGGGGAAGCCGTCCAGCACATAGCCGTTCGCGCAGTCCTCCTTCGCGATGCGGTCCGCGACCAGATCGCAGACCAGCTCGTCCGGAACGAGCTTGCCGGCGTCCATGTAGCTCTTGGCCTTTTTCCCGAGCTCTGTTCCGCCCTTGATGTTCGCACGGAAAATGTCTCCGGTGGAGATGTGCGGAATCGCATACTTTTCTGCAACGCGGACAGCCTGTGTTCCTTTGCCTGCGCCGGGAGCGCCGAGCATGATAACTCTCATAGTCACCTCCGTTATTCTCCGGCTCCGCCGTTCTTCAGCGGTCCTGCCGGGTGGATATTGTTGATAAATCACCTGTGGGGGATCCTCCCGGACGTCAAAACGCCCGCAAGCACCCCCCGCATAACGCACTTATTCGCTAAGGAATCCCTTGTAGTTCCGCACCATCATCATGGATTCGATCTTCTTGATCGTCTCAAGAATGACGCCGACGATAATGATAATGGAAGTACCTCCAAAGGAAACGCTGGCACCGAAGACTCCGTTGAAGAAGAACGGGATGATCGCGATGATCACCAGTCCGCAGGCGCCGATGAAAATGATGTAGTTCAGGATCCGGTTCAGGTATTCCGAAGTCGGCTTGCCGGGACGGATGCCCGGAATCATGCCGCCCGCCTTCTTCAGGTTGTCCGCCACCTCAAGAGGATTGAAGGTGATGGAGGTGTAGAAGTAGGCGAAGAAGATCACCAGAACGATATAGATCAGAAGGCCGATGTTGTAGACCGGACGCTTCAGACTGAACCAGTTGTTGGAACTTAAGGTTCCGAGGATCGTTCCCCAGACGCCGCCCGGATTGCTCTTGCCGACGAAGCTGGCAATGATGCCCGGGAAGGACATGATGGAGGACGCGAAGATCACCGGGATCACGCCCGCGGTGTTGATCTTCAGCGGAATGTGGGAGGACTGGCCGCCCATCATTCTTCTGCCCGCCATCTTCTTGGCGTACTGGACCGGAATATGCCGCTGTGCGCCGTCCAGGATAATGACCATAACGATCATCAGAAGGATGATCGCGAGGATCACGAGCCCGGCGAGGACGCCCCATGCCGCGTTCGAGCGGGTCTTGATGAACTGCTCGTAGAGGCTGGTCAGATCCTGCGGCACTCTGGACAGGATGTTGATCAGAAGTACGATGGAAATGCCGTTTCCGACACCGTACTCGGTGATCTGCTCACCGATCCACATCAGGAATGCGGAACCGGCGGTCAGCGAGACCACGACGGTCACCGCCTTCGCGAAATCCATGTCCGGGATCAGACCGTTGTTGCCGAATCCGACCGCCATCGCGATCGACTCAAACAGAGCAAGGCCGACTGTGACAAAACGGGTGATCGTAGTCAGCTTTTTCCGTCCGTCCTCGCCGTCGCGCTGCATCTCTTCCAGGGCCGGAATGGCGATGGTCAGCAGCTGGATAATGATCGACGACGTAATGTACGGCGTAATCGACAGCGCCAGGATCGACATGCTGGAGAACGAGCCTCCGGTGAACGCGTCAAAGAAATTGAACGCGTCACCGGTCTGGCTGGCAAACCACTGTGCGAAATAGCTGCGATTGACGCCGGGAACGGGGATCTGCGAGCCTACGCGGATGATGACCAGGCAAAGTAGCACAAAGAAAAGTCTGTGCCGGATGTCCTTGATACGTAAAGCGTCCATCATCTTTTTAAACATCAGATCACCTCGACTGTACCGCCTGCTTCCTCAATCTTCTGCTTTGCGCCGTCGCTCACGGCGTTGACTTTGACGGTCAGCTTTCTCTCAAGCTTTCCTCTTCCGAGGATCTTAACGCCATCCACGATCTTGGAGACCGTGCCGCTTTCAAGCAGGAGCTCCGGAGTAACCTCCGTGCCGTCCTCAAAGCGGTTCAGGGCATCCACATTGATCGCGGTGATCAGCTTGGAATTGCGGTCTGTGAAGCCTCTCTTCGGAAGACGTCTGTAAAGAGGCATCTGGCCGCCTTCGAAGCCGGGTCTCGGCGCGCCGGAGCGTGCCTTCTGGCCCTTGTGGCCCTTACCTGCAGTCTTGCCGTTGCCGGAAGCATGTCCGCGGCCTCTGCGGTAATCACTGTGCTTGGAACCCGGTGCCGGGCTTAAATTCGAAAGATCCATGTCCGCCCTCCTTTACTCGACTTCTTCTACTTTTACGAGGTAGCCGATCTTCTGCAGCTGACCGCGCGTAGCAGCGTTGTCCGGAAGAATGACGCTTGAATTCAGCTTGTGGAAGCCCATGGATTCAATGACCTTCTTGTTCTTGGGAACAGCGCCGATCGTAGATTTCACCAGTGTGATCTTTAATTTCTTGTCTGCCATGACTGTCTACCTCCTTAAGCGAGAATCTCGTCCACGCTCTTGCCGCGGTTGCGGGCGACTTCTTCCGGAGTCTTCAGAGCCTTGAGGGCACTCATCGTAGCAAAGACGACGTTCTGCTTGTTGTTGGAGCCGAGGGACTTGGTACGGATGTTGCGGATGCCCGCCAGCTCGATGACAGCACGCGCCGGGCCGCCGGCGATCACGCCGGTACCTTCCGGAGCACGCTTCAGAAGCACCTGAGCGCCTCCGAACTTGCCGATGTAGTCATGGGTGATGCTCTGGAAATCAGTTCTCGCAACGGAGATCATGTTCTTCATCGCATCCTGCTTGCCCTTGCGGATCGCTTCCGGGATTTCAGCAGCTTTTCCGAGGCCGGCGCCCACATGACCATTCTTGTCACCTACCACCACAAGTGCGGAGAAGCGCATATTGCGTCCGCCCTTGACGACCTTGGTGACGCGCTTGATCGTAACGACTCTGTCTTCGAAGCCGTTATCATCTTTTTCATTTCTCTTGGAATTGCTATTCGGTCTCATGTGTATTTTCCTCTCCTCTTAGAAGTTAAGGCCTGCTTCTCTTGCGGCATCCGCAAGCGCCTGGATCTTTCCGTGGTAGATGAAGCCGCCGCGGTCAAAGACAACGTCCTTGATACCGGCCTCGAGGGCTCTCTCACCGATGACAGTGCCGAGCTTTGCAGCGGCTTCGACATTATCGGTGTACTGAAGGCCTTCCTTCACGGCTGCCTGGAGAGTCGACGCAGAGACGAGAGTCTTTCCGCAGGTATCGTCGATGATCTGCGCGTACATATGCTTGTTGCTGCGGAATACAGCGAGTCTCGGGCATTCTGCCGTGCCGCGGAGATGGAAGCGCATTCTCTTGTGCTTCTTCTCACGGATCGCTGCTCTTGACGGTTTTGTGATCATATCTCATGCTCTCCTTTCTTTATTTCTTACCGGTCTTACCGACCTTGCGGCGGATAATCTCATCCGAATACTTGATGCCCTTGCCCTTGTAGGGTTCCGGCGGTCTCTTCGTGCGGATCTCCGCTGCGTACTGGCCGACCTTCTCCTTGCTGATGCCGGAAACAGTGATCTTGTTGCCTTCGACAGAAGACTCGATACCTTCCGGATCAATCATCTCGACCGGATGGCTGTAGCCCAGGGAAAGGACGAGCTTGTTGCCCTGCTTAGCGGCCTTGTAGCCAACACCGTTGACTTCAAGGACCTTGGAAAAGCCTGTGCTTACGCCGATGACCATGTTGTTGATGAGCGCTCTGGTCAGACCGTGAAGCGCCTTGTTCTTCTTCAGATCGTTCGGTCTGGTGACGGTAAGTGTGCCGTCTTCGAGGGAAATTCCCAGTTCCGGAGCGAAGGTGCGGGTAAGCTCGCCCTTCGGTCCCTTGACGGTCACGGTGTTGCCGTCTTTAATGTCAATTGTAACTCCCGCGGGAACGGTAATGGGGAGTCTTCCAATACGTGACATGTGTATTCCTCCTGACTTAAATTTTCGGAAGGACGGTACGTCCTTCTGTTTTCAGTACCTGACACAAAATGTGTGATTTACCAGACGTAAGCGAGCACTTCGCCGCCGACCTTCTGCTTTCTGGCTTCCTTGTCGGTCATGACGCCCTTGTTGGTGGAGATGATCGCAATGCCCAGGCCGCCGAGGACTCTCGGAAGCTCCTCGCTGTTCGCGTAGATCCGGAGACCGGGCCTGGAGATCCTCTTGAGGCCGGAGATGATCTTCTCGTTCTTGTCCGCGCCGTACTTGAGCGCGATGCGGATCGTCTTCTGCACGCCGGTGTCGACCAGATCATACTTTGCGATATAACCCTCGTCCACAAGAATGTTCGCGATCGCGATCTTCATCTTGGAGGCCGGAACATCGACTGTGTCATGCTTTGCAGTATTTGCATTGCGGATTCTGGTGAGCATATCCGCAATCGGATCATTCGTCGTATTCATTCTAAAATGACGCTCCTTTCTCAATTTTTACCAGGATGCTTTCTTTACTCCCGGAATTTCACCTTTGTATGCCAATTCACGGAAGCAGATACGGCAGATTCCATATTTTCTCAAAACTGAATGCGGGCGTCCGCAAATTCTGCAGCGTGTATATTCTCTGGTCGAGAATTTCTGGGTTCTCGCCTGCTTTAATTTCATTGACTTTTTAGCCACAGTTTTTCTCCTCCTGATTACTTAGAAAACGGCATATTGAATAATCTAAGCAGTTCGCGCGCTTCTTCGTCCGTCTTCGCCGTGGTGACGAAAATGACGTCCATGCCTCTGACCTTGTCGATCTTGTCATACTCGATCTCCGGGAAGATCAGCTGCTCTTTGATGGCCAGCGCGTAGTTGCCGCGGCCGTCAAAAGCGTTCGGGTTCACGCCGCGGAAGTCGCGGACGCGGGGAAGCGCGAGATTGATCAGGCGGTCTGCAAATTCATACATTCTCTCGCCGCGAAGGGTGACCTTGCAGCCGATCATCATGCCTTCACGGATCTTGAAGTTCGCGATGGACTTCTTCGCCTTGGTGCGGACAGCCTTCTGGCCGGTGATGGTCTCCATATCCGCAACGGCGGAGTCAAGAAGCTTGGCGTTTTCCTTCGCTTCGCCGACGCCCATGTTCACGACGATCTTCACGAGCTTCGGAACCTCCATCGGGTTCTTGTACTCGAACTTTTTCATCATTGCAGCAGCAATTTCATTGTCGTACTGTTCTTTCAGTCTGCTCAATTTCCTTGCCTCCTTACTCAGTTGATGGTCTCACCGGTAGCCTTCGCCACGCGGACCTTCTTGTCGCCTTCGACCTTGAATCCGACTCTGGTGGGCTTTCCGTTGTGAAGATACATCACGTTGGAGATGTCGATCGGTGCTTCCCTGTTGACGATCCCGCCCTGCTGGTTGGCAGCCGACGGCTTCTGATGCTTCGTGATCATGTTGACGCCTTCAACAACGATCCGGTTCTTCTTCGCATCAACTGAGAGGACCCGGCCTTCTTTGTTCTTGTCCTTGCCGGCGATCACGCGGACCATGTCGCCCTTCTTAATCTTTAACATTGCCATCCTCGTATCCTCCTTATAATACTTCCGGAGCGAGGGAAACAATCTTCATGAACTGTTTCTCACGGAGCTCGCGGGCAACCGGTCCAAAGATACGGGTTCCTCTCGGAGTATTATCATCCTTGATGATGACTGCTGCATTTTCATCGAACTTGATGTAGGAGCCGTCTTTTCTGCGTGCGCCGTGCTTGGTGCGGACCACGACTGCCCGGACTACATCACCCTTCTTAACAACGCCGCCGGGCGTTGCATCTTTGACCGTAGCAACGATCGTATCGCCGATAAACGCATATCTCCTGGTGGAGCCGCCGTGTACGCGGATGCACAGGATCTCTTTCGCGCCGGTATTATCAGCGACTCTGAGTCTTGTTTCCTGCTGAATCATGCCAAATTCCTCCTATTATAGGGCAAGCCTTAAGGGCAGATCATTTCGCCTTCTCGATAATCTGGACCAGTCTCCATCTCTTATCCTTGGAGAGGGGTCTGGTCTCCATGACCTTCACGGTATCGCCGATGCGGCACTCGTTGTTCTCGTCATGAGCCTTGAGCTTGTAGGTCTTCTTCACAATCTTCTTGTAAAGCGGATGCTGCACATGGTCTTCAATCGCGACGACGACGGTCTTGTCCATCTTATCGCTGATGACCTTGCCGACACGCGTCTTTCTGAGGTTTCTCTCTTCCATTGTTTAAGCCTCCTTATTCGCCAGCTCGACCATGACAGACTGAATTCTGGCAATATTCTTACGGACGTCCTTAATCCGGCTGGTGTTGTCCAGCTGGTTCGTCGCGTTCTGGAATCTCAGATTGAAAAGCTCTTTCTTCGCAGAGACAAGCTCCTCGTTCAGTTCAGCCTGAGACTTGGTTCTCAGATCCTTTACATAATTCTTCGTCTTCATGCCTCTTCACCGCCTTCTGCTGCAGGGGCAGCCTCCTCGTTCAACTGCTCTCTGGAGACGATCTTGCAGGTGCAGGGAAGCTTGTGCATCGCCAGGCGCAGAGCCTCTCTGGCGGTTGCTTCATCGACACCGGCGATCTCAAAGAGCACACGGCCCGGTTTTACAACAGCGACCCAGTACTCAACGGAACCTTTACCGGAACCCATACGGGTCTCAGCGGGCTTCGCAGTGACCGGCTTGTCCGGGAAAATATCGATCCAGACCTTACCGCCTCTCTTGATGTAACGTGTCATGGCGACACGGGCGGCCTCGATCTGATTGGAACGGATCCAGCACGGCTCGGTCGCGACCAGACCGAACTCACCGTATGCGATCTTCGTTCCTCTGGTGGGCTTGCCCTTCATGGACCCGCGGAACTGTTTTCTGCGTTTTACTCTCTTCGGCATTAACATTATCGACCACTCCCTTCCTTTTTCTCCTTAGTCGGAAGTACTTCACCATTGTAGATCCATGCCTTCACGCCGACCTTGCCGTATGTGGTGTCGGCTTCCGCGAAACCGTAATCAATATCGGCGCGGAGCGTCTGAAGCGGAATGGTGCCTTCGCTGTAGGTTTCCTTACGGGCGATATCTGCTCCGCCGAGACGGCCGGAAACAGAGGTCTTGATGCCCTGCGCGCCGGACTTCATCGTGCGCTGCATGGCGGACTTCATGGCGCGGCGGAAGGAAATACGGTTCTCGAGCTGAAGAGCGATGTTCTCGGCGACCAGCTGTGCATCGCGGTCCGGACGCTTGATCTCCTTGATGTCGATGAGGATCTTTCTGCCGATCTTCTTCGCCATCTCAGCCTTGAGCTTCTCGATCTCAGCGCCGCCCTTGCCGATGACCAGGCCCGGCTTCGCCGTGTAGATCGTGACTTTCACGCGATCAGAGGCGCGCTCGATCTCGACCTTGGAAATGCCCGAGCTGTAAAGTCTCTTCTTGAGGAACGCACGGATCTTATAATCCTCAACGAGGTTATCCGCGAAATCCTTCTCTGCATACCATTTGGATTCCCAATCCTTAATAACACCGACTCTGAGGCCGTGCGGATTTACTTTCTGACCCATTGTGTCCTCCTATTACTTCTCATCCAGAATAATCGTCAGGTGGCTTGTGCGCTTTTCGATACGATAAGCGCGGCCCTGCGCTCTCGGCTGAATTCTCTTCATGGTCGTCGCGCGGCCGGCATAGCACTCGGCGACGTAGAGATTTCCGCGGTTCAGTCCGTTGTTGTTCTCCGCATTGGCTGCGGCGGACTCAAGAAGCTTCTTGATGACGCCGGAAGCATAGCGCGGGCTGTAGGTCAGGATACCAAGAGCGGTCTCCAGGTCCTTGCCGCGGATCGCGTCCAGGACAAAGCAGGCTTTCTGAACGGACATTCTGGCATGAGAAAGCTTTGCGTACGGCCTCGTCTCTCTTTTACTATCGTTTCTTTCCCGTTTGATCTGGGATCTGTGTCCTTTTGCCATTTCCAATCTCCTTTCGAATTACGCCTTACCGCTTTGTCTTCGCATCGGACTTGACGTGTCCTCTGTAAGTTCTGGTCGCGACGAATTCACCAAGTTTATGTCCAACCATATCCTCAGTCACATAGACCGGGACATGCTTTCTGCCATCATGTACGGCAAATGTATGTCCGACAAAGCTCGGGAAAATAGTGGATCGGCGTGACCAGGTCTTGATAACCGCCTTCTCACCCGAGGCGTTCAGTGCGTCGACCTTCTTCAGAAGGCTTGCATCTGCAAAAGGACCTTTCTTTAATGAACGTGACATGCTTTTCCCTCCTTATTATCTTCCAGACGAACCCTTGCCGTTGCGTCTTCTGACGATCAGCTTATCGGACTGCTTATGATGCTTTCTTGTCTTGTAACCAAGCGCAGGCTTGCCCCACGGTGTGCTCGGGCCCGGGCGTCCGATCGGGGATCTGCCTTCGCCGCCGCCGTGCGGATGGTCGTTCGGGTTCATGACGGAACCGCGGACGGTCGGACGGATGCCCATATGTCTCTTGCGTCCCGCTTTGCCGATATTGATCAGGTTGTGATCGCCGTTGCCGACGACGCCGATGGTGGCGCGGCACTCGATCGGGACCATTCTCATCTCGCCGGAGGGAAGACGGAGAGTCGCGTACTTGCCTTCCTTCGCCATCAGCTGCGCGCCGTTGCCGGCTGCGCGGACCATCTGGCCGCCGCGTCCCTTGTGCATTTCCACATTGTGGACCATGGAACCGATCGGGATGTTGACGAGTGGCAGGCAGTTGCCGGTGCGGACTTCCGCCTCGGCGCCGCTCATGACCTGGTCGCCGACCTTCAGGCCTTCCGGAGCCAGGATGTAGGCTTTCTCGCCGTCTGCATAGCAGATGAGGGCGATGTTCGCGGTTCTGTTCGGATCGTACTCAATGCTCTTGACAGTGGCCGGAATGCCGTCCTTGCTGTTGCGCTTGAAGTCGATGATCCTGTATTTTCTTCTGCTTCCGCCTCCGCGGTGACGGCAGGTGATCTTACCCTGGTTGTTGCGGCCGGAATTCTTCTTGAGCTGCTCCGTCAGAGACTTCTCAGGCGTGGTCTTCGTGATCTCCACGAAGTCCGAGCCGGACATGTTTCTTCTGGACGGCGTATAAGGCTTATATGTTTTGATGCCCATGATAATGTTCTCCTTATCGTTTTATTCTCACGCTTTACCTGCGTATAAAAGCGGGCTGCGAATTAAAGTCCGCTGAAGATCTCGATCTCCTTGCTCTCCTCGGTGAGCGCGACGACCGCCTTCTTCTTCTTCGCGGTCTTGCCGATCACAAGGCCTCTTCTCTTCGACTTGCCCTCAAGGTTCATGGTGTTGACGTTCTTGACCTTGGTGCCTTCGAACATCTTCTCGACCGCTTCCTTGATCTGGCTCTTGGTTGCATCCGGATGAACGTAGAAGGTGTACTCCTTTTCGCCCATGAGATCCATGCTCTTTTCGGTGACGACCGGACGCAGAATCACGTCATAATACTTCAGATCTGCCATTATGCGAATACCTCCTCAATCGTCTTGACCGCATCCTGGGTAAGGATGAGCTTCTCAAATCTGAGAATGTCGTAGGTGTTCAGAGAGCCTGCATGAGAGAGCATCGCGTTCGGAAGGTTCCGGGTGGAAAGAAGCACGTTCTTGTCGGACTCTTTCGTGACGATGTAAGCTTTCTCAGCCTTCAGGTTCTCGAGGACCTTCACCATGCTCTTCGTCTTCGGAGCGTCAAAGGTGAGCTTGTCGACGACGATCAGGTTGTTGTCCTGAAGCTTGGAGGTAAGGACGGAGCGGAGCGCCGCCTGCTTCTCTCTGCGGTTCATCTTGAAGGAATAGCTTCTCGGTACCGGAGCGAAGACCACGCCGCCGTGTCTCCACTGCGGAGATCTGGTCGATCCCTGTCTCGCATGGCCGGTGCCCTTCTGACGCCACGGCTTGATTCCGCCTCCGGAGACCTCGCCGCGGGTCTTGGCCTTCTGTGTGCCCTGTCTCTTGTTGGCAAGATGTAAAACAACGGCCTGATGCACCAGGTTCTCGTGGATCGGAGCGGCGAACACTGCATCGCTCAGTTCCATCGTTCCGACTTCCTGGCCATCCATATTATATACAGATACGTTAGCCATCTCGATTCGTCCTCCTTTATTACTTCTTCACTGTCTCTTTGATCGTCACAAGGCACTTCTTCGCACCCGGTACGGCGCCCTTGACAAGGAGAAGATTGTTTTCCGCATCGACACGAACGATCTCAAGATTCTGAATCGTGACGCGCTTGCTGCCCATGTGGCCGGCCATGCCTTTGCCCTTGAACACGCGGCTCGGATCGGAAGCAGCGCCGTTCGAGCCCTGATGTCTGTGGAACTTGGAGCCGTGGCCCATCGGTCCTCTGTGCTGGCCCAGACGGTGGATAACGCCCTGGAAGCCCTTGCCCTTGGAGGTGGCCGTCGCGTCTACATGATCGCCGGCAGCAAAAATGTCCGCTTTGATCTCCTGTCCGGGCTGATACTCGGCAGCATTTTCAAAACGAAACTCTCTGATAAATCTCTTATAGGAAACGCCCGCCTTGTCGAACACGCCCTTCGTGGGCTTGTTCACGAGCTTCTCTCTCTTATCCTCAAATCCGACCTGAACGGCGCTGTAGCCGTCGCTCTCTTCGGTCTTGACCTGGGTGACGACGCAGGGGCCTGCTTCCAGGACGGTGACCGGGGTCAGTGTTCCGTCTTCGTTGAAGATCTGGGTCATGCCGATCTTCTTCGCAAGAATCGCTTTCTTCATTTGGATTGTCCTCCTTACAGCGGATTACGCATGGCGCGCAATCATACTAATTACGGTTTTACCTGTTCTTCATCTTGATATCGATGTAAACACCGGCCGGCATCTCAAGATGGGACAGCGCGTCCACGATCTTCTGGGTCGGTGTCAGGATATCGATCAGTCTCTTGTGCGTTCTCTGCTCGAACTGCTCGCGGGAATCCTTGTACTTGTGGACCGCGCGGAGAATCGTCACAACTTCCTTCTTGGTGGGAAGCGGAACCGGTCCGCTCACCGTTGCTCCGTTCTTCTTGACAGTTTCGATGATCTTTGCAGCCGATGCATCCACGAGGGTGTGATCGTACGCCTTGAGTGTGATTCTCATAACCTGACTTGCCATAAAAAAAGTCGCCTCCTTTTCGCACTTTTCGAGTACGACAAGCGGTGACTGTACAACAGCTCCGGGCGTGTCCTGGGTCATGGACATATCGCTTGACCGGAGTTCCCGTATGAAACGGAATTTTCGCACAGTGACTTGTCGCCAGTATCCTTACATGACATTCGCTCCACGGAGAACCTGCAACGAAAGTGCAGCAACTTCACGCTTCATCGCTATCATGTCACAGCACATGATAGTATACACGAAAACCCCTCGCGGATGCAAGGGGTTTTTTTAATAAATTTTAATCTTTTTTCAGGTCTTCCGCTGGAAGAATGCCGTCTCAGATCAGATCCGTGAAGTCGATCAGCGTGATCCCGGTGCTGCCGTCCTTCTTCATCTTCGGCTCCTCGCCGCTCTCCTTCACCTGCTCCAGCAGCTCGTCGAGCGTCGCCCGCTCCACCGGCAGGAAGCTGTCATCGTCCTCTGCCGGCAGTTCTTCTTCCTCAGCAGGCTCTTCTACGGGCGCTGCGGCTGCTTCCGCCGCAAGACGCGCTTTCTCTTCCTCGTCCGGCACATAATCCGGAACATGGAAATCTCCGCCGTAGGGGTCCTCTTCTTCCGCTTCCGCGGCAGGCTCTTCGCCGTCATCCGCACCGGTCTCTTCCGGAACCTCTTCCGTATCCGTCGTCTCTTCTGCATCAGAGGCTTCCATATCCGGCTCAGGCGCTTCCGCAGCTTCTTCTTCCGCTGTCTCCTCCGGGACCGCTCCGTCCTCTTCTGCTTCCGGTGTCTCCTCTAAAGGCGCTTCCTCCGCTTCCGCAGTCTCTTCTGCCGCTTCCGGCTCCGCCTCAGCCTCATCCGTGATCTCCGGGGCGCTGTCCGTTTCTTCGTCTTCCTCGTCTTCTTCCGTCCGGGCCGCCTGCTCCAGGTCTCTGGAGATCTCCGCGAAGATCTCGTCAGAGGACTTCGGCGCTTCTTCTTCTCCGCCCTCCGGCACCTCTTCATCCGGCGCAGCTTCCGTATCCGTCTCGATCCGGATCAGTTCCTCCTCCGCCTGGGCGTGGGAGACGATATCTTCCTCCGGGATCTCCTCCCGGCGCGCTTCCTCTTCTTCCTCCTCTTCTTCCTCTTCGTCCGGAGTCTTCTTCCAGAGCTCGGAGAGAATGAACAGGATCAGGACGAACAGGACCAGCAGACCGAGGATGACGATGCCCTCGATGCTGTGCACGGCCACCACCGCATATCCGATCCACGGGACCATGACCGCGACTTTCAGGACCGAGCCGGGAAGAGGCATCTTCTCGGCGCCGGCAGTCTCGTCTATCGCGTCCACGCAGGTGAAATTGCCCTCGGCGTCAGCCGCTTCCGTGATCTTCCAGGCATTGACGGCGGAGCCGATATCCAGAAGGATCTCATCTCCGGGCGCCAGGGACGCGCTGTCCGCGCTCTTCGCGTAGGTGACGGAGCCCATGGGCAGGTTGGTGTCCATCGTCTCCGAATCGACGATCACCGTATTGATGCCGGCGAGCGGCGGGATCAGGATCGCGCCCGCCACCAGGATTGCGGCGACCAGGAACAGGTTCACCAGAAATTTCAGAAATTTAGACATAGTTCACCTCTTGGGTAGTTATTCAGCATCTATTTTAGCATTTTCCGCCGTTGATGTACACTGCTTTTTCAAAATCGCGGGTTCATTCGTTGTCAGGAAACGTTTCTTCTTATATAATATGACTAATTATTCTATGATGATGGGGTCAAAACCCCAGCTTGAAACTCGTCAATTAGTTACCGTTCCTTGAAAACTTTATACAAACAAACCACGATGGAATCAGGAAATATGGTGACATAGTCGCTTTGTCTGCATCTATGCAGAGGGCATCCCTGTCATTTTGCTTATCC
>ONST01000180.1 GCA_900320575.1 uncultured Eubacteriales bacterium | reverse complement strand
GCTTCGACCGGGAACGCTTCGACCGCCTCGCGGGCATTTTCCGGCTCGATCCGAGCCGGAGGATCCATACCTTTTCGAAGGGCATGAAGAAGCAGCTGGCCGTGCTCCTGGGGCTTAGTTCCCGCACAAAGTACCTCTTCTGCGACGAGACCTTCGACGGCCTGGATCCGGTCATGCGCCAGAGCGTCAAGACCCTCTTCGCCGAGGATATGGAGGAGCGGGGGCTGACGCCTGTGATCGCTTCCCATAACCTGAGGGAACTCGAGGACGTCTGCGACCATGTAGGACTTCTGCACCAGGGCGGCGTCCTGCTCTCGGAGGACCTGAGCGAGATGAAGAGCGGCATCCGCAAGATCCAGTGCGTCTTTCAGAATGAGGCCGACGCCGAGCTTCTGCCGAAAAAGCTCCCGCTCGTCAGCCGTGAAGTGCGCGGACGGCTCCATACGCTGACCGTGCGCGCGAATGAGGAGGAGATCCGCGCGTTCTTTTCCGGGACGCCGACCGTCTTTTTCGAGATCCTTCCCTTGACCCTGGAGGAAATCTTTATCAGTGAAACGGAGGTGGCAGGCTATGACATCAAAAAGCTCCTGCTCGATTAATCTGCTGAAGGAGGAACGCGCGTACACGCGCCGGAGAACGGCGCCTGCGCTGCTGGTCTTCTTCGTCTATTTTACCGAATTTGTGCTGGGTGCCCTGCTGGCTGTGGTCCACACGCGGGAGTACACTGCACCGTCCGCACTGCAGGGAGAACTGATCCGGACCGGAAACGCCTGCTTCGGCATGAGCGCTCCGTCCTGGCTCTTCGCCTGCGTCTTCGCAGTTCTTCTGGCACTTCAGGGCTTCGCCTGGCTGGACCGCCCGGCAGAACTGGATTTTTATGAGAGCCAGCCGATGAAGAGGAGCACCCGCTTCCTCATCGTCTATCTGAACGGGATCCTGATCTTTGCAGGGGGCTTTCTTCTCCCGCTCTTCCTGGGTCTCATCCTTTCCGCCGGCCTTGGGGCCGTGAACGCGGTAGTGCTTCTGACTGCCCTGCTTCAGGCGTTCCGGGTCCTGGTGCTCTTCCTTGGCATCTACAGCATCTCGGTGCTGGCCGTGATGTGGACCGGAAATATCCTGATCGCGGTGCTGGCCACCGGAACGCTCCTGCTCTACGAGATCCTGATCCGCTGGATCAACCGGGAGGCCTGCGGGCTGTTCTTTGAGACCTTCAGCAGTGCAAACAGCGTGGGGATCGCCCCGGTCTTCTCCCCGCTCTACTATTTCTACGGACCTTTCCAGACGACGAGCCGCTTTGTGAACGATCTTCTGTACGGCACCAAACTGGAGACGCCGGTGGCCGGAGGGACCTTCTGCCCGCTTCTTTCCCGCTGCCTGCCTTTTGACCTGAAGAGCCTGGCGCTTACGGCTGCGGTGACGGCCCTGGCATATTTCAGCTACCTCCGCCGGAAGCACGAGCACGCACAAGAGGCGGTCCTCTTCCGTCCGGTGCGCGTCGCAGTCAAGATCGCCCTGGCAGTCCTGGGCGCTGTGACCGTCGGAATGCTGCTCTTCATCTATTTCCCGGAAAACACCGGGACAGGGACAGCGGCGGCCTTCATCGGGATCCCGCTGGCCGCGCTCCTGATATGCGGCGTCATGGAGACCATCTATCATTACCGGATCGGGGATTTCTTCTCGCACCTTCCGGAGGCAGGCATCGCCGCGCTGCTGGCGCTTCTTGTCTTTACCTGCCTGCGCTTTGATCTGACCGGCTACGACCGCTATCTGCCCGCTCCGGAGGAGCTGACGGAGGTCCGCTTCGTTCCGGAAAATACCGGCGGCTACAGCTACTGGCCCGAATACTTTGACGAAGAGAGCGGAGAGAGCCTGAGCGCCGGCGACTTCGCAAAACGGTACATGCATCTGACCGATACGAAGGCGGTCCTTGCGCTTGTCCGCGAGGCACAGGAGAAGCGGAACCAGCCTTACAAAGACACCACCCTCCGGGTCACGGTCACTTATGTGAAGAAGAACGGACGTGAGATCACCCGCTCGATCCCGCTGTGCGCGGATGCCGATCCGGAACTCCTCGATCAGGTGCTGGGTTCCCGGGAATACCGGGAGGGTCATTTCCAGATCTATCATGACCGCTTCCTGCAGGGAATGGGAAACCGGATGGAGCTCTCCTATGTCTCCGATACGGACACCCGCCGGGGAGACAGTTCCTTTTACCAGACGTTCCGTGAGGCTTATCTGAAGGATCTGGAGACCTATGATTACTCCACCGCCTCCGGAACGCCCGCTCTGGGACTTGTGACAGTCTTCTGGGAAGACCGGGAAAGCGGCTATCAGATCCAGTATCCGGTCTACCGCAGCTTCAGCCATACGATCGGGGCACTCAAAGACGCAGGACTTTGGTCTGAGCCGGTTCCCGCAGCGGAAGAGATCAGCGTCCTCCAGCTGACTGCTGATTATTACGTTTCCGATCCGATGCCGGAAGACGGCGGGGAAGAGTCCCGGTCGTATCTCGGGAAGAGCGCAGAGTTCACCGATCCGGAGGAGATCCGTCAGATCCTGGAAGCGGTCGTGCTGAACCACTTTAACGACGGCTGGTACGACGGCTATGACGGGGAAACCCGGCCCGGCGGGATTGAAAACGCGCAGATCCTGGTGCGCCTCTCCGCGGACTACCCCGGTCAGACCCTCTACGGGGACAGGACCGTCGAGTACACCGCGGATCCGTCCCGGCTGCCGGCCTTCGCGGTCGAGCGGCTGAGCGACATCACTTATTAAAGCAGAAAAGCCCGGAAGCAGACCGACCTGCTTCCGGGCTTTTTCCATGCAGACCATGCATTCATCTGTTTTCCGTCACCACACGCACCGCAGGCGCCTCTACGCCTGCCGCTCCCATTGCCTTCGTGATATCCTGCAGGAGCGCATAATTCACATCCCAGTAATCCTCGGTCTTCATATAGACCCGCGCCGTAAACTCCATGGAGTCCTTGGTTCCGCCGGAGAGGCTGGCGAAGGGCGCCGGATCCTTGAAGACCATCGGGTTCCGGTTCATGACGTCCAGCATCAGATCCTGGACCCGGTCCACGTCCTCGCCTCTTGCGCAGGTGAAGATCAGATCCATGCGCCGGTTCCCGACCACCGTGAAATTCTCGACATTGGCGTTCATCAGATTTCCGTTCGGCACCGTGATGCGGCGGTTATCCGGCGTATCGAGCGTCGTATAGAAGAGCGCGATCTCCTTCACCGTGCCCTCGGCTCCCGCCACCGCGACATAGTCCCCGATCTGGAAGGGCCGGAAAATCAGCACCATGATCCCGCCGGCCAGATTGCCCAGCGCTCCCTGCAGCGCCATGCCGACGGCGACGCCTGCGGACGCCAGCACCGTGACGATCGACGCCATGGGCACGCCGAGAATGCCGATGATCGAGACCACGAGGATCACATAGAGGCCGATCTTGACAAAATTATTCATGAACGAGTGGACCGTCGGATCCATCCTGCTGACCAGACGCCCACGCTCCATGAGCTTCATCACGCGCCCGATCACGATCTTCCCGATGAGAAATACCACGAGAGCCAGCAGGATCTTGCTGCCTGCCTCCGTTCCGAGTTCAATGAGTTTGCCAAGCAGCTGTTCCATATCATTTCCTCCTCTTCAAGCAGCGTTATTTTGTATCCTCCGGAAGATCCGCGCTGACCGTGGCGTCTTCCGTTGCTCCCAGCGGCTTTGACTCCCGCAGGAGCACGCATTTCAGGTCCCGCACCGCCTCCTTGTCCGTCGAGACGGTCAGCGTACCGGTGCCGACGGAATTGAGGACGGAGTTGTAATCGTCCTGCGTAAAGCTGTCAAAATCCGAAAAATCCGCGTTGAGGCGGATCGCCCGCTCTTTCATGCCGTAATAGACTGCACTGCCGCCCCTGAAGCCGTCCTCGTAGAACTCCAGGGCTGCCTTCGCTGCTCTGGCGTAATCCGGAGATACGGAAAACAGCACCCGGGAGGATTCTCCGGTCAGATCCCGGTTCGCACCGATCACATACCCTCCGGCTTCCTCCGCCGCGATGAGCACCGCCCGCTCGATCTGTTCGCCGTAGGGAAGGATCGCCTCCGTCCCCTCTTCGTACCAGAGCAGGGCTTCCTCCGTCCGCACCGGAGTCAGCTTGCCGGTTCCCGCGAATTCAAAGCGGATCTCGACGGACTCCTCCTCGAGCCCCAGCATGCCCGCCGCGTATTCGGCGCCCTGTACGAGCCCCCGGTAGTACCGCTCCGCGTCCTGCGTGCGCGGCCCTGCCAGAAATCCGATCCGCTGCCAGCCCTCCTTGACCGCCGCGTAGCCGGCGAGATAACCCTCCTGTTCAGGAGAAAAGAGGATGGAGAGCGTGTTCTTGCGAATCTTCGTCTTCGTACCGTCTTCCGAGGACGGTTCCGCCCCGAACAGCAGGAACTTCGTTTTCCGGTGCTCGTTCTGGGCAGTATAGACGGCCTTCCCCATGGCTTCGCCGTTTGCCAGGATAACAGAAGCCCCCTCCTGCACCGCCTGACTGATCTCGTCGCCGTAGGATGCGACCGTCTCCTTCTCCGAGGCAAAGGTCCGGGCTTTAAGACCCTGCGCGCCGGCAAAATCCTCCATCCCGCTCTCGAGCTGGGTCAGGGCCTTTTCCGCCTTGGCGCCGCGCTGACCGGTGACCAGTGCGTAGCGCAGCGTCTCCGTCTGCGCGCCGCAGCCGCCTGCAAGCAGCAGGATCAGCGTCAGCGCGCCCGCAAGAATGCCTGTCCGTTTTCGTCCCATATCTTTCCTTTCCTCCGTGAAACAGGAGCTTTTATGCTTTTCCGCATTTCACGGG
>ONST01000225.1 GCA_900320575.1 uncultured Eubacteriales bacterium | reverse complement strand
TGAGACTTCTCAGAGAGCGGCTTGCCCAGATAATCCTTGTAGATCGCGATGATCGAAGGATTCTCGTGGCAGAAACGCAGCTCGCCGTCGCGGTCCTGCTGATAGAGCACCGGAGCGCGGTCCGCCGCCTTGAAGGCGCCGTCCACGATGGGCTGTCCGCCGCCGCCGACGCAGCCGCCGGGGCAGGCCATGACTTCCACGAAGTCGTAGGAGACCTCGCCGGCGTCAAGAGCCCGGAGCAGCCTGTCTGCATTGCCGAGACCGTTCACGACCGCCACTTTGAGCGGCGTACCGGCCAGATCGAACTCCGCTTCCTTCCAGCCGTCCATGCCGCGGACCGCCGCAAAGGCGTCCGGATCCGGATTGCTTCCCGTCGCCAGGAAATAGGCCGAGCGAAGGGCCGCCTCCATCACGCCGCCGGTCGCGCCGAAGATATTGCCGGCGCCGGAACCGATGCCAAGAGGCATGTCGAGCGGCTCTGCCGTGAGCTCCGCCGGTGCGACCCCCGCCGCTCGGATCACACGGACCGCCTCGCGGGTGGTGAGGGCGAGATCCACGTCCGGATCTCCGCAGGCATCGTTCATCGCTCCGATCGCGCATTCGTGCTTCTTCGCCAGGCACGGCATGATGGATACGGAATAGATCTTCTTCGGATCCACGCCCAGAATGTCCGCATAGTAGCTCTTGGCCACCGCGCCGAACATCTGCTGCGGGGACTTCGCGGAGGAGAGCTGATCCACGAACTGCGGATAATGCGCCTTCACGAAGCGCACCCAGCCCGGGCAGCAGGAGGTGAACATCGGGAACTTGTGATCTCCCGCGTGCGCCACCTTGTCAAGGAATTCGCTGCCTTCCTCCATAATGGTCAGGTCAGCCGAGAAATTCGTATCAAAGACGTAGTCCGCGCCGGCTTTTCTTAAGGCCGTGCCCAGAAGCTCGACGGTCGCCACATCCGGGGTAAGTCCAAAATACTCGCCCCAGGCGGTACGGATCGAGGGAGCGATCTGGATGAGCACGATCTTCTCCGGATCCTCGATGGCGTCCATCAGCTTCTCCGTGTCGTCCCGCTCCTTCAGAGCGCCGACCGGACAGTGGGTGATGCACTGGCCGCAGAGCGCGCATTTGGAATCCTCGAGACGGTACACGCCGGCCACGTCCACGGCGGTGCGGGAGCCGGTGTTGACCAGATCCCAGATGCCGGAGGCCTGGATCTTGTCGCAGACCTGGATGCAGCGCATGCACTTGATGCACTTCGCATAATCCCTCTGAAGCGGGAAATCCGGGCTGCAGGGAAGCTCCGGGATCTGCTTTTCATAGGGCAGCTTCTGGATATTCAGGTCGTTGGCGACCTTCTGCAGAGCGCAGTTCCCGCTCCGTACGCAGGTCGCGCAGTTGCTGTCGTGCTGCGAGAGGATCAGCTCCACATTGGTGCGTCTCGCATTTCTCGCTTTTTTGCTGTTGGTATGGATCACCATACCCTCTTCCACGATGCTGTTGCAGGCGGTGAACAGGCGCTCGTAGCCCTCCACCTCGACCACACAGACGCGGCAGGCGCCGATCTCATTCAGGCCTTCCCAGTAGCAGAGCGTGGGAATATGGACGCCGGCTTTCGCAGCGGCATCCAGAATCGTGGTCTGTTCGGGAACCGAAAGGGCGATTCCGTCAATCGTCAGATTTACCATTTATCGGACCTCCCTCCTTTGAATGCGCCGCAGCCGAAATGATCGCAGTGCAGGCATCTGCCGGATTCCTGCATCGCCTCTTCTTCGGTCATGCACAGCTCCATGAGCCCGAAATCCCGAACCCGCTCCGCAGCGGGGCGTTCCATCATGTTCACGCGGCCGCAGGGCTGGTGATCGTCGAAGCGGACCGGCGGAAGTTCCACTTCCCGCCTGATCTCATGGTGATAGCCGAGATACGCGTCGATGTTGGCTGCCGCCACCTTGCCTGCGGCGATCGCCTTGATCACGGTCGCAGGGCCCGTCACGCAGTCGCCGCCGGAGAATACGCCGTCACAGCCGGTGACCGCACCGGTATCCGCTGCCTTGATCCTTCCTCTGTTAACAGGCAGTCCGGCGTCGCCGAAGGGCTTCGAGTCGATGCCCTGGCCGATCGCGACCAGCACCCGGTCGCAGGGAACGCGGACCGGCGGGACATTGGCGTTCACAGGCTTCGGACGTCCCCACTCCACCGGGCCGACGATCTGCGGCTGCAGCCACATGGCTGCGACCTTGCCGTCTTCGGTCTTTTCGACCTTCACCGGAGCGTGCAGCTCCATGATCTCGCAGCCGTCAGCCACAGCGCCGTCGACTTCTTCGCGAAGCGCCGTCATGTCGTCCTTTCTTCTGCGGTAGGCGATCGTCACGCTCTTCGCGCCGAGACGGACCGCCGAGCGGGCCACGTCCATGGCCACGTTGCCGCCGCCGATGACGACACAGTCAAGACCCCTGAAATCCGGATGGACGCCGTCGCCGATCGTGCGCAGCATTTCCACAGCGGAAAGAACGCCGGAGGCGTCCTCGCCTTCAATGCCGAGCATGCGGCCGGTATGGGCGCCGATGGACACGTAGACCGCGTCGAAATCCTTCTTCAGATCCGCGATCTGGATATCTTTGCCGACGCTCTTGTCGGTAATCGTCGTGAAACCGGCCTTCTTCAGACCCTCGATCTCGTGATCCAGGATCTCGCGCGGCAGACGGTAAGCCGGGATGCCGTAGCGGAGCATGCCGCCCAGCTGCTTTCTCTGCTCGTATACGGTGACCTCGTGTCCCATCTTCGACAGATACCAGGCAGCCGTGAGGCCGGAGGGGCCGCCGCCCACAATGGCGATCTTCTTTCCGGTCTTCTCTGCGATCTTCGGAGCCGGGATCTCTCCCTCATGCTCCACGGCGAAGCGCTTGAGCCCCCGGATATTGATCGGATCGTCCACGAGCGTTCTTCTGCACCGCTCCTCGCAGGGATGCTCGCAGATCAGGCCGCAGACAGCCGGGAACGGATTGTCCTTGCGGATGAGCTCCACGGCGTCGCCGAAACGGCCGGCGTGCACCAGGGAAACATAGCCCGGGATGTCCACCTGCGCGGGACACTGGTAGACACAGGGAACCGGCATGCTCTGCAGGGCTTTGCATCTGCCGTGAAGGATGTGTTCTTCATAGTCATCACGGAAGCCCTTCAGTCCTTTGAGGACCATGCGGGCTGCCTCGGAACCGATGGCGCAGTCCGCGGAAACATAAATGGACTCTGCCGTGCGCTCGATCACGTCGAGCGTCTCCAGCGTTGCGGATCCCTCCAGAACGGAGTTGATCAGGGCCTCCAGCTGTCCCAGGCCGACCCGGCACGGAATGCATTTTCCGCAGGACTGGGCGTGGCTCAGGTGCAGGAAGGTCGCCGCCAGATCCACGGGACAGAGCCCCGGCTGGGCAGCCTGGATGCGCCGTTCAAGATCCTTGTACAGCTCCTCCACGGTCTGCTGCGCCTGATTTGTGGAAAACAGACTTAACCGACTCATATGTGCTCCTTTTCCTTTGTTGGAATTCTCAGCAGGGACTGCAGGCGTCTCTGCCCGGATACAAAAAATGGCAGACTCTTTTGGCTTCTTCTCGCTGTCTTTCCGGCAATGGGCTAAAACAAAAAAATCTGCTTATTCATATGGTACTATTTTACTAACAGTTAGTCAATTTTAACCCCGCCTTCTTTGGCACTTCACGGTAGATTCTTTGTTTATAGTTGCACAAAAAACGGGAGACCTCCGTCTCCCGTTCCTTTCATTTCGATTCATGCTGCCGTCCGCAGCGCGTACATGATTAAGCGCGCTTCTCAGTCCTTCACATACCCCTGGAGCGTGTACTTCCAGGTCTTTGCCTTGCCGTACTTGAACTTGTAGGTCTGCCGGTTAAAGGAGTGCTGGCACTGCGGGTCGAAGACCCAGGTCTCGCCGTCCATATCGATCTCCACCCAGCCGTGTTTGACCTGTGTGCCGTCACGAGCCAGGATCGTGCCGTAGGCGACTCTTGCGTCGTATCCGAGGAGCCGCGCCATTTCGGCGAACGCCGAGGCAAATGCGAAGCAGTTGCCCTTTTTGTTCGTAAATCCGTAATCCGCAAAGAACTTCACGCCCTTTGTATGATCGGAAGTATGGGATTTATAGGTGATGTTCTTCACGACCCACATATACGCCTTGTACAGGTCCCGTCCGGAGCTTTTCAGCGCCGCATCCGCCTTCGGGTACATGGCTGCTGTATATTTCGGAGCCGGTGTCGGAGAGGCCGTCGGTTTTGCAGTCGGCTTCGGGGTCGGCGTTCCGGGTTTCTGCGTCGGCGCCGGCGTGACCGCGCCCTTTCCGGTAATGGAGACCGTAAACGGCGTGGAATATACGGTCTCTCCGCCGTTCGTGACGCGGCAGCGGAACTGCCAGCCGTGCATTGCCTCCGTCACCGTGAACCACAGCATTTTCTTCAGAGAAGTCTTCTTCTCCGAGAAATCCCTCCAGGAGGCGGAAGCGCTCTCCTTTACCTGCCACTGGTAGGAGGTGCCGTCCTCCGGCGTGACCTCCACGATGAACTGATACAGCTGATCCGGGGCGACCGTCATATCCGACGGCTCCGAGGTGATCCGGATCCGTGCGGAGGGCACAGGAGTGGCGGTCGGCTTCGGGGTTGCGGTCGGTACCGGTGTCGCCGTCGGCTTCGGCGTGGCCGTCGGTACCGGCGTCGCGGTCGGTACCGGTGTCGCCGTCGGCTTCGGCGTCGCAGTCGGCTTCGGGGTCGGGGCAGACGTCGGCGCCGGGTCGGCCTTCCCGGCGATCTTCACGGTAAACGGTGTGGAAATGACCGTCTCGCCGCCGTTCTTCGCGATGCAGCGGAACTGCCAGTTATGCATCGCCTCCGTCACCGTGAACCAGAGCCGGTAAGTCAGGGCAGTCTTCTTCTCCGTGAAATTTCTCCACTCAGAAGATGCCGGTTCCTTCACCTGCCACTGGTAGGTCGTTCCGCTGGTCTTGTTGAGCTCCAGAATAAACTTGTAGAGCTGGTCCGGCTCCACCGTCATATCCGACGGTTCCGACAGGATCCGCAGGGAACCGGACGGAGCGGCTGTCGGCGCCGGAGCATCAGTCGGCTCGGGCGCCTTCGTCGGGACCGGAGTCGCCGTCGGGACCGGCGCTGCGGTCGGCTTTGGGGCCGCAGTGGGCGCCGGTGCTGCGGTCGGCTGCAGCTCCCCGGTCTTTTGGGAATAGATCAGGGAAAGCCAGCCGGTCTTACCGCCAAAATCGATCCTCCCCCACTTGGTGTTCTTCACCTCATAGACCGTCACCGTGCTCCCCTTCCGGGCGACGCCCAGAGAAGAGAAGGACTTGTCCGGACCGGTGCGGACGTACATATTTCCGGTCAGCTGATAGATCCCGGGCGCGTAGGACGGCTCCGCGTACGCGGCCTCCGCCGGACAGAGCAGGGATACCAGCAGCACCAGCACCAGCAGTAAAGGCAAAACGGAATTTCTGCGCATTTTCATGATGGAACCTCCCGTCAGTCGTTTCTGTCTGCGCCGCTTTCGATCACGGTTCCGGCGGGCGCAGGCGCAAAATATACCGAAATCGTTTTTGC
>ONST01000179.1 GCA_900320575.1 uncultured Eubacteriales bacterium | reverse complement strand
GGAAAAAGAAGGGCTGCCGAATCTCCCATATGAACGCGATGCGTGTCCTCCTTCCTTTTCACGCAGAACAGGCCATGGGCGCAGGATCTGCACCCATGGCCTGTCTTCACTTTTTAAATGATAATCCTTTACTTCACCAGTGCCTCATAGACCGCCTCTTCCGGATAGTCCGGAGCAAACGGTGCGGCAGCGGCGCACAAGGCGCGGGCCTCCTCCATCGGCATCCCGGCAAACTCGGCAATCTCAGCGGGACCAATTCCCCGTTTCAGGCTGCGGCAGATCAGGCGAATCCGTTCCTGCAGCAAGCCTCTTTGCAAGCCTTCCGCACGGCCTTCTTCCCGGCCTTCCGCGCGGCCTTCCTCCCGCATCCGTTCGTCACGCTCCAGCAATGTCATATACTCCAGCCTCCATTTCTGGTGATCCCGGGCCTCCTGTACCTTCTCTTCCAGCCGCCTTGTGAAATCATCTTCCGGCAGATGCTTCGTCAGATAACGAAGAAATGCCTGCAGCTCTTCCGATACGTCCTGCTTCGTTCCCTGCGGTGTGAGAATGACCTTCTCCGCCTCATCGCCCAGCGCAAGTTCCGTATTCTCCCGGCATAGGCTGGCGAAGGTCATCCGGTGAAATCCCATTTCCGGGAACGGGTTCTGCAGGCAAATGAAGATCACATAGCTCTTCGGCAGGGACTCGAACTTCGCTCCGCGCTCGATGCTGTTGAGATCGATCATCCCCTGATAATACCGGAAGCGCTTCCCGATCCTCCCGGCCGGGGTCGTCTGCATCTCGATGTTGTAGACCGTATTCTGATCGTCCTTCATGAAGACGTCGAAGCGCACGCCCCGCCCGTTGGCGGTGATCTCGACCGGCACCTGCCGGTCCACGGTCACGATCCCGCCGATCTTCCGGTCCAGGATCAGCTCCGCGAGCTCTTTACAAAGATCCGGATGGTTCGTGAGGATCTTGCAGAACAGGAAATCATCCGTAAAGTCCAGTTCCTCGTAAGTCTTTTTGCGTCTGTCCATAGAAGTCCTTTCTCATAAGGAGGCAGGGACGGCACGTTTCCAAAGCACTTTCACTCATGCGCAGCACCTGCAAAGGGGTCTCACATCCCCTGCCCGAAGATTCATATGATAACAGCAAGGGTATCTGCGGAGGATCCCGCGGCGTGCTTCCGGCCGGACGCATCAGACTTGCATATAGGAAGCGTAGCACAGAAAAAACCGAATTTCAATCGTTCCGGGCTGCGCATGCTCAAAAAAGTCAGTCTCTTATATTTTGAGCTTTTTAAGTTGCACAGCATTGCGCCGTCCTGCGGTCAAACAGATCAAATCCGCCGGGATCACCAGCCCGCACAGAAACCATGCGCACAGCGCACGTCTTTCTCTCAGATATAACGGCTATCCTTCTGCTATTCCGGCTGCCCTTCCCACAAAGGCAGCCGAGTAATCAGCCTCTGAAAATAAAAAACATCTGCAGCGGAAAAGAAGCAGGGAAGCAGGTACAATGAAGCTATCCCATATTACGAAAGGAGGCCAAACAATGAATACGGTCAACCCAAATGTACAGACGCTGCTGCCCGTACGTTCCGATCTGCCCGTCAGGGCAGCCGCCTACTGCCGCGTCTCCACCGGGCACGAAGAACAGGAAGGCTCACTCCGCAACCAGGCGGCGCATTTTTCGGAGCTGATCCGCTCCCGCCCGGACTGGACAGAGGCAGGAATCTATCAGGAAAGCGCGGTGTCCGGAACGAAAAAGGCGGGACGGCCGGAGCTGATGCGTCTCCTCGCCGACTGCCGGGAAGGAAAGATCGACCTCGTGCTCACAAAATCCATCTCCCGCTTCGCGCGCAGCACCATCGACTGCCTGGAGATGATCCGCTGCCTGAAAGAACTGGGAGTAACAGTCTATTTCGAGAAAGAGCACCTCGATACCGGAAGTATGGAGTCGGAGCTCCTTCTGACGCTGCTGGCATCCTTCGCAGAAGAGGAGTCACGCTCCATTTCCCGGAACACTGCCTGGGCAAAGCGGAATCAGTTCGAGACAGGCTCGTACCGCTTCTCGAAAGCGCCGTACGGCTATTGCCTCATCGGCGGGACCCTGGAGATCGACCCGGCAGAAGCGCCGGTCGTAAAGCGGATCTTCCGCGCAGTCCTTGCCGGGAAAGGCACGCCGCTGATCGCCCGGGACCTCAATGTGCGGGGGATTCCGACCGGAACACGGAAACGGGACGGTTCCCCGGGATCATGGACCTCCTCCATGCTGCTCGGCCTGCTCGGAAATACGGTCTACACCGGTGACCTGATCCTGCAGAAGACCTTCCGGGACGAGCATTTTCACCGGCAGTACAACTACGGGGAACTGCCCCGCTATTATATCGCAGATCATCACGCGTCCATCATCGACCGGGAGACTTTCGCCCTGGCGGGAATGGCCGTCCGCCAGCGCGGCCTGGAAAAAGGAAATGTCCCTCCTTCACACCGCCGGCTGAACGGCAGTCCGCACAGCCGGCGCAGTTCTTTCTCCGGGCGGCTCCGCTGCGGGATCTGCAGTTCCCCCATGATCCGCATCACCCAGACCCGGAAGGATGGAAAGGCATACCACTGGGCCTGCCGCACCCACTTAAGAGACCGAAAGGCCTGCCCGATGACGCGCGAGCGGGAGGAATCAGTCCGGAACGCCTTCCGCACGATGCTGCGGAAGCTCGCTTATCTGGAACCGGTCCTTCTTCCCTTCTATCAGAGGCGGCTCAAAGCCGAACTCGCTGCGAAAAATGCATCCCGTCCGGCAACCCGCCGAGCCATGTCCCTTCTCAGAGCGGCCGGGGTTCTGCGGAAGCACGTACTGGAATACCGGAACAGCTCCGATCCGGCATTTCCGGAAACCGCTTTTGCGGAGACCGTGGATCACGCCGTCATCCGGACCGGGCAGTCTGTCACATTTCACCTGTTGTGCGGCCTCACGCTGACGGAACCTCTCTATGAAGGAGGTGCATAAACGATGGCACATATCCCCTACGGATACCGGATCGTAAAGGGCCGCGCCGTGATCGATCCGGTGCAGGAGGCAAAGATCCGGCATTTTCTGAGCAGTTACTTCGAAGGACATTCCATTCAGATCTCCGGAGAAATGGCCTGCATCCGCAAAAGCCGCAGCACCCTCACAAAGCTCCTCACCTCTCCGCTGTATCTCGGCACAGACTACTATCCGCCTCTTCTAACGGAGGACCTCTTCGAAGCGCTTCAGATAGAATACCGGAGAAGGAGCCGGCCCGGCAGGATCACGCCCGCGGCGATTTCAAAAGAGGAAAGGACCTTCCGGCTGCTCCCGATCCGGCGGAAAGATCTTCCGGGAAATGCAAAAGACGCCGCGGAATACCTCTACAGCCGTATCCGCCCCAATGCCTACGCAAAAGAAGCGCTGACGCCGACAGAGGCGAACCGTCTTGCGCGCCTGCTGTCAGACAATGCCCACATGGAAAAGGAGGGATCTCCATGGAAATCACCGTAATCCCGGCAAAAGCCGCCGAAGTAACGGCATCCGCTGCCGCTCCCGAAAAAAAACTGAGGGTCGCCGCCTACGCCCGCGTCTCCACAGAACTGGAAGAGCAGGAAAACTCCTACGAAGCCCAGTGCAGCCACTACAGGGCCTACATCGAGAATCACGACGGCTGGATCCTGGCCGGCATCTACTCCGACGAGGGATTGAGCGGTACCTCCACCAGGCACCGCGAAGGCTTTCAGGCTCTGATCGCGGACTGCGAACAGGGCAAGGTCGACCGGGTCCTGACCAAATCCATCAGCCGCTTCGCGCGCAACACCCTGGACTGTCTGGAAAATGTACGGAAGCTGAAGGCCCTCGGCATCCCGATCTTCTTTGAGAAGGAAAATATCGACACGATGGGCGCTTCCGGCGAGCTGCTGCTCACGATCATGGCCAGCATCGCCCAGCAGGAGTCCGCCAGCATTTCCCAGAACACCCGGATGGGCTGGCAGTACGTCTTCCAGCAGGGCCGTTCCGTACTCAACCACACCTGTTTTCTGGGATATACCAAGCAGCGCGGAGACGCCCGCCTCACACCGGTGCCTGAAGAAGCCTCCGTCGTGCGGCGCATCTACCGCTGGCATCTGGACGGCATGCAGACCGGAGAGATCCTCTTCTCTCTCCGGGAGCTGCAGATCCCCTCACCCACCGGCAGGGACAGCTGGACCCACAGCACCATCCATTCGATCCTGCAGAACGAAAAGTACCGCGGAGATCTTCTGCTTCAAAAATACTACGTCGAGGACTATCTCACGAAAAAACGGGTTCGGAACGCCGGCCGCTACCCGCAGTATTACGTGGAAAATGCCCACGCGCCGCTCGTTCCCCGAGAGATCTGGACGCTTGCGCAGGAAGTCCTCCGATCCCGGAAAAAGTCCGCGGGCGGAAACCGGATCAGCTGGCGGGCAAATCCGCTGTTCGGGAGGACGTTCTGCGGCCTGTGCGGCGCGCCGTTTCAGCGCTACGCGAACAGCCGAAATCTTCCGAGCTCGCTCTGGCGCTGCAGGAACACCTGCGAGAGCCCCGCTGTGCGGGAATCCGCGCTGACAGACGCTGTCGTGATGGCTTTTCTCCGTCTTCCGGCTCAGATCGATCCCCTGAAGAACCTTCTTGCTGAAACTCCGGAGACCGGTCCCGAATCCGCGCTCCGCCGCCTGCGGATCCGGAGCCTCCTTTTTTTGGCGGAAGCCCTGAACGATCCGGCGAAAAAACAGGGAACCGGCGCAGAGAACGCTTCCGCAGGAAATCCCCCGAATGAAAGCCGTTTCGGAACAGCCGAACCTTTCGTCCCGGCAGACAATGGGACCGGAGCCTCTGGCGTCGAAGAACCGGGCAGCTGTCTGACGCCGGAAGACTTCCTTGCCCGTACCGACGATCTGCCCGGCCGGGAAGATCTTTCCAGCTTCCACCCGCTGTCTGTCCGGCGCTTCGTCGAATCGCTGCAGGTGCATCCGAAGGAATCCTCGTGCGCTTCCGCGCAGGCGTGGAGATCCTGGTCTAGAGTTTTTTCTGCGGTTATGCTGAAAATGCATGATTATACATTTTCCCGACGCGAGCGGGGGCAGGGGTCGTG
>ONST01000177.1 GCA_900320575.1 uncultured Eubacteriales bacterium | reverse complement strand
CCGGCAGATCCGGAGATCATGGAAGAGCAGAGCGGATATCAGGAGGCCCTGTGGGCATTTAATCAGCTGAAGCCGGCGGAGATGGAGAAGAAGCAGCAGTACATGCACGAAGTGTTCGCGGAGTGCGGGGAAAACTGCTACATCGAGCTGCCGCTCCGCGCCAACTGGGGCGGCCATCACCTCCATCTGGGGTCGGGGATCTACGCGAATTCCAATCTGACGCTGGTGGACGACGGGCACATCTATGTGGGCGATCAGGTCATGTTCGGGCCTAATGTCATCGTCGCGACGGCCGGTCATCCGGTCGATCCGGAGCTTCGATCCCGCGGGCTGCAGTTCAATAAAGACGTTCGGATCGGCGCAAATGCCTGGATCGGCGCGGGAGCGGTCATAATGCCGGGCGTACGGATTGGCGCGAATTCCGTGATCGGCGCAGGCGCTGTCGTGACGAAGGACATTCCGGACGGCGTGGTGGCGGCCGGAAATCCCTGCAGGGTCCTGCGCCCGGTGTCGGAGCGCGACCGGATCTGTTTTTATAAAGAAGAGAAGATCGACTGGGAGAACCTGGGATAAGGCGGCGCGGTAAGATCCCGCGCAGTGCCGCGGCGGCCCTCCCGGAGGGAGAAAACATACTTGCCCGGATACCCGGAAAGGCATAGAATTAAGACAGGATCTTCTGCCGGAAGCCGGAGGGCGAATCCGGCCGGAACCGGCTTTCGGCGTCGGGATCCGGGCATCGCTGTATTAAAAAATGAGAGGGAGGCAGCAGATTATGAAACGACCGGTTCTTTTATTCGCCGCATCGGCCGCGGCAGCGTGCTGTCTTCTTGCGTCCTGCGGAAGCAGGTCTCCGGAGCAGCCGGAACCGGCGTCGGGATCCGCCGCGCCGGAAGGGGCGCAGACCGCCGCGGACTCCGAACGGGCCATGGACAATTTTCTGGCGAAGGTCGGAGCGGGCAATTACGTCATGCGCGCGGAGAATTATCTGACGACGAGCGTATATTCCCCGGATCAGGTCCTGTTTACGTATGCAGACGAAGCGTATGACGATTACGCGGTGATGAGCGTGGATCAGGAGGCGTTTGAGGCCCTGGTGACAGACGGCGCTCTGGGAGAAGCAGAATATGCGGGCGAGGGACAAGCTGTCGACGCGGCGAAGGAGCGGCTTCTCCATTACTGGCTGGACGAGGAGGTGTCCCAGGGCAATATCTGGAATCTCTTCTATAACGTGCAGGAGGAGCCTCTGAAATTTGTTTCCCACGATGAGACGGTCAAGGAGAGCCTGCTGAGATTTGCCGGATACGGAGACAGCGCGCTCCGGCTTATGCAGGACGTCTGTCTGGTGCTGGATCAGGAGGATCCGTCCTCCGCGCATCTGACCGCCGTCGTGGATGACGATCTGGTGGCCCGCATTTCCTATGACGATATCGATATTGCGGTCACTTTCGGCGATGCGGAGGAGAACGCGGCGGCTGCTGCGTGGATGGCGGACCCCGTTTATCCGGAAGCACGTACGGACTGGAACGAGACGGACGAATTCATTTTCAATTCGGTCTTTCTTCCCGGCTACGGTCTGGAAGCGGTGCCGTTCCCTTCCTTTGCAAGTTATGCGCTCACCGTAGACGGGGACCATTTTGTGACGGACGACGCCGTCCGCATCCGGGATCCTCACGCGGAGGAGGCCGATCTGGAGGAATACGCGGCTGCGCTCCTCGCGGACGGCTTCTTGGAGGTACAGGAGAGGGCAGAAGACGGGACGGAGCAGACCGTTTTCCGGAAGCTGCTGCGGGAACCCTATCAGTGCTATTCCTCGATCTCTCTTACATATGACGACGGCTTCAATCTGGCGGCGGAAAAGTATTACGACGTGCCGGAGTACGAGTCGCTTGAGGAGATCAACGCGCAGACCGCTCCGTACGGTTATCCGGAACTGCCTGCTTCTGAGGTCTTTTCCGCGTTCCATGCGGAGGACCGGGCCAGCGAGATGGCGGAGTCCTGGCTGTATTTCTTCCATTACGACCTGGGGCTGTATGCCGACGCGGATTTCACGGATCCCGGGGAAGCGGAGCGGGCTCTGGACGCATATGTGACGTCTCTTGAGAACGCCGGCTTTCACGCGGT
>ONST01000174.1 GCA_900320575.1 uncultured Eubacteriales bacterium | reverse complement strand
CCTCCCGGAGCGGTTTATCCGGCACTGACTCCCTGTGCGCTGTGCCCGGCTTTGAACTCCGCGGAGATCTGAAAGAATCTTTCTGCCTGTCTTTCACTTACATCTGCATCATAACAGGCCGGATGCCGCATAGTCCAGACAAACAGCAGTCAGTTCGTCTGAACTTCCTTTTTGGAAGAAAACGGGAGTTTTGCCTCTTTTGCCGCAGTGCGCACGGCCGCCCTTTTCGGCCGCTTTGCGCATCCGGTCCTTATCCCTGCCGGTAGAAGGCTGCCGTGAGCGTGACCAGATGCTCCGCGTCGCGGCTTCCCGCGGTCTCGCAGGCCGAGTGCATCGCCAGCTGCGGAAGCCCGATGTCCGCCGTGCTGATCGGTACCACCGTCCCGGAAATGGATCCCAGCGTAGACCCGCCGCGGATGTCCGAGCGGTTCGTGAAATCCTGGCAGGGCACGCCGGTCCTTTCGCACAGTTCGCGGACATGGGCCGCCGCGACGCCGTCGGTCGCGTACTTCTGATTGCCGTTGAACTTCAGGACAATGCCGCCGTTCAGGACCGGGCGGTTCACCGGATCCGATTTTTCCGGGAAATTCGGATGAAGCCCCTGCGCGTTGTCGAGGGAGAGCAGAAAGCTCTTCGCCACGGCCATCTGCCGCTCCTCCTCGTCCATCCCCGTCTTCAGCGCGATCCGCCCGATCACGTCCCGAAGAAGCGTGGAGTGCGCGCCCTGCCGGGTCCCGCTGCCGACCTCCTCGTTGTCGAAGACCGCGTGAACGAGGACCGCCTGTTCCGCCGCGCCCTCATCCGCCGCTTTGAGAAAGCCGGCGAAGGAGCCGAAGACGCACTCCTGGTCGTCAAGATGCGGCGAGGAAAGAAATTCCCCTTCCGGTCCCCAGATCAGTCCCGCTTCCGAAGGAGTCACGAAGAGATCGGATCCCAGAACAGCCTCTGCCCCGACGCCGGCCCGCTTCGCGATCCGCCGCATAAGGCTTCCTTCCGCGGGCTCCCCCTCCGGGGAAATGCCGGAAGAAAGCGGCAGCAGGTCCTTCTGCAGGTTGAAGGCGTAACCGCTGTTCACTTCCCGGTTAAAATGGATCGCCAAAGAAGGAATGACCACCGTCTCCTCCGACTGATCCACGAGCACCGGGCGGACGCTCCCGTCCGCAGTCCGGACGAGGAGCCGGCCCGCGACGTGCAGCGGCCGGTCCAGCCAGGAATAGAGGATGCCGCCCCCGTACTGCTCCGTGTTGAGCTGCACATAGGCGCCTCCTGAGGTGATCTCGGGGTTCTCCTTGATCCGGAACGCCGGGGAATCGCTGTGGCTGGCCGCGATCCGGAACGCGGACGGCTTCTCCTTCGGCAATACAAAAGAGAGGATCGCCGAATCATTCCGGGTCACAAAGTATTTTCCGCCCGGAAGAAGGTTCCACCGTTCGCTCTCCCGCAGCTCCGTAAAGCCGTGCCCGAGCAGGTCCTCCCGGAGAGCCGCCGCCACATGAAAGGCCGTGGGGCTGATGCGGATCTTATCAAGTATCTGCTGTGCTGCTGTCATATGCTGTCTCCATGATTCCTGCCGGCTGCGCAGAGCGCGTCCTTCGGATCTCTCCGCCTGCCGGCTTATGAAAATGCGCCGCGCTTGCGCACGGCGCTTTGATTTTGCTGTTGTCCGTACTCTTACTCCGCCAGCTTTCCGCCGTCGTGGAAGAGCGGTGTGCTGAAATAGCGTTCGCCGGTGTCCGGAAGGACCGTGACCACGGTCTTTCCTCTGCCCAGCTGCTTCGCGAGACGCAGGGCCGCGCAGACGTTAGTCCCGCTGGAAATGCCGCAGAGGATCCCTTCCTTCCGGGTCAGTTCCTTCGTCACCTCCATGGCCTCCTCGTCACGGATCACCATGATGTCGCTGTAGATCTGCTGATCGAGAATATCCGGGATCACGCCGTCGCCGATGCCCATCTGCAGATGAGTCCCGATGCTGCCGCCGGAGAGGATCGCCGCATTTTCCGGTTCCACCGCCACGATGCGGATCTTGGGGTTCGCTTCTTTCAGGACCGTTCCGATGCCGGTAATGGTGCCGCCGGTGCCGATGCCGGAGCAGAAGCCGTCGATGGGGCCGCCGACCTGGGCGAGGATCTCCTTCCCTGTGTGAAGCAGGTGCGCGCGAACGTTGTCATAATTCCCGAACTGGTTGGGCATGAAGACCTTCGGATCCTCCGCGGCCATTTTCTCCGCGAGGGCAATGCATTCTTCAATGCATTTGCCGATATTTCCCGCGTCGTGGATCAGCACCAGCTCCGCGCCATACTGCGCGATCAGGAGCCGCCGCTCCTCGCTCACGGAATCCGGCATGATGATGATCACCCGGTAACCCTTGACCGCGCCGACCAGTGCCAGGCCGATGCCCTGGTTGCCGCTGGTGGGCTCGACGATCACGGAGTCAGGCCGAAGATCCCCGCGGGCCTCCGCCGCCTCGATCATGTTGAGCGCCGTGCGGGTCTTGATGGATCCGCCGATGTTGATGCCCTCGTACTTCACCAGTACGCGGGCGTCGTCCGGCCCCGTCATGTGCTGCAGCTGAATCACGGGCGTGTTGCCGAGCGCTTCCAGTATATTCTGATAAACCATTTTGACAAATCCTCAAATCTCAAGACTTGCGGGGGTGCCCGCAGAATAAAAGTATACCCCTATTCCCGGGAAAATGCCACTTAAAAACACAGAAAACTGCCTCGGCCCGTCCGCTTCAGCTTTCCTTCAGCTGTGTCCGGATGATCCAGGAGGGCGTGCAGCTCCAGGCGTGGCAGCAACTGTTCACCACAGCGCCCCCGTAGGGCGAGGCGTCCGGATGCTCCGGATCCCAGGCCTCGCGGAAGGTATCGGCGCCCGATCCGATCATGCTTCCCCAGTACTCGCGAAGATGCTGTTCGGCCTCCTTCCGGTGCCCGCTCCGAAGGAGCGCCATCAGGTAATAGTGGTGCATGTAAGGCGTCAGCATCGGCACTTCCTGCAGGAACTCCTCCGCGCGTCCCATGAGCTCCTCCGCCTCCTCCGGCGGGAGCACGTCCGCAAGTACCATCCATACCTGGCTGGCGATGGAGATCTGGCCGCCGGAGACGAAGCAGCGCTTTTCCGGATCCCAGAAATGGCGGAGAGCCGCCTCCTTGAGGAGCTTCTCCTCTCCCGCCAGATAATTCATCTGCGACCAGTCGTTCCTGCGCCGGGCGAGCCGCCGCGCGTAGCGGACCGCGCAGATCAGCACCGCCTGCGCCGCTGCCCGTCTGTCCAGTGCATCCGCCCAGTCGATAAAGGCATTTTTCGCCTGATCCTCCGAGACCAGATGCCCTTCCGCAAGGCCGCGCAGGGCGATCTCCACCTGCTGCTGGGCCACGTCGTAGAGATCGTCCAGGGCTTCCCCGTCTCCGGTCTCCTCCAGATATTCCTCGAGGGTGACCGTATAGAACAGGGAATAGTCAAAGAGCCAGGTGTCGTCCGCCTGGACTGACGGTTTTGTGAAAATGCAGGCGCTGACCCTCCCGTCCGGGAAACGGCTCCCGCCGAAGAGGTACAGGCACCGCTTGACCAGATTCATATGCCGGAAGGTCGCAGAATTGACGAGGGCCTGCAGCCGCAGGTCTCCCATCCACAGCCGCTGGTCCCTCTTCGGCCCGTCCTCGAAGACGTCCTGCATGCAGTTCGCCAGCGTCCGCACGCCGACCTCGTCGATCTTCCGCAGCTGCGGGTCCGCGATCTCCGCCTGCTGCAGGGTCCGGTAGTTCGCGGAGGTCTCCGTCATGCATTCCGCGTGGCGGACGATCAGCTTGTATTTGGGCGAAGTATCCATCATCGTGATCTTCAGATACCGGAAAGCGTACCGGCGCGGGAGCTTCACGATCGAGGGAATGACGTCCACATGAATATACTCCTCCTGGATCCAGCTTCTGGAGATCCAGCCGTTGTATTCGCCGGAGTTCTCGCTCAGCTCGTCGAGGCATTCGGCGAATTTGAGCTTGAGAAATGCCGGTGCGTCCGGATGGCTCCCCGTGTAGTTGAGGCTCAGCGTGACGTAGCCCACAAGATGCGTGCCGAAGTCCAGGCAGAGGTTCTCGCCCCGCCCCATCGCCAGATGCTTCACCTTGTGAAGGACGATGTCCTCCTTCTCCGGGCTGTAGCGCTCCTTGAGCTGGAAACCGCCCACCGGCTCCACGATCCGGTGATGCAGGGATGGCTTGAGCTCCGCCGCCCGGTCCAGGAGCTTCGCGTTGTTCAGCGGGTGAAAATCTTCGATAATACTGATCAGTGCCATAGAACACCTTCCTAACAATTCTTTTACTTGCTGCACCTAAGATCTGCCGGCCGTCCGGAACTTAAGGCTCCGGAGCGGGCGGACAGCATCTCATTGATCCCATAAGGATCTGCTGCTGTCTCTGACCTATTATACACGAATTACGTCCGCGCATACAGAGTCAAAAAGACCGCGCGGGATCATCATCCCGCGCGGCTTTATGCATGTTCAAAACACAGGGAGATCAGCCCAGGAGCTTGTCGATGATGCTCGGATGCTCCTTCTTGTAGGCGAGCTTCTCCTGATACTTCTTCTCTTCCTCTTCGAAACTGAGTCCCTTCTTTTTGCAGGTCTCCTTCAGCTCGGCGATCCGGGCCTCCTCGGCCTGCCGGTCCGCTTCCTCCTGCTCCAGCCTCGCCCGCTCCGCGGGTTCGATCCAGGTGCCGCCCTCCGCGAGGACCGCCTCCTTCTGGCGCTCGATGATCTTCTTCTGATCCTCTTCCGTGTACTTCTCCACGTCCATACGGAACAGCAGGATGATGGAGACGATGAAGCCGATCATATCCATGCACAGATAGGCGATGACCATACCGGTCTCGGTAGAAGCTGCCTGACGGGTCAGGGTGGCGTCGTAGCCGAGGGCTCCCAGGAAGATATTGACGATGCCCATGGACAGGACTGCAAGGCCCACCATGGTCGCGCCGTAGATCGACATCGTAAAGCCGTCGCTGCGGAAGCCGTTCTTCGCCTCCAGGTGATCCAGCACGTCAGACAGAAGAGCCACCATCACATACTGGGAGGGAATGATACCGATGGCCTTGAGCACCACGCCGGCGCAGACGATGCCGAAGCTGTGGACGTTGACGAAGGCCAGAAGGCCGCCGACCGTGGAGAGGAGAAGTCCCAGCACGATCGCCCGCTTTTTGCCCAGCTTGCTGGCCAGCGGCCAGGCGATGACCATGCCGACCGCGGAAGGAAGGCCGCCGATGAGGCCCAGGGTGGACATCAGAGCACCGGAAGTACCCTCCGGATTGGAGGAGGCGATGACGGAGTCGAACATCCAGCGGACGTAGAAGCTCATGGAGGTGTTCTTCACGAGCTGGCCCATCTGGAAGAACAGGATAAACAGGATCACCATCCACCAGTATTTTTCGGAGGTGCAGGCCTTGATGTGCGTGCGCATCGGAAGCTTCTCTTCCTTCACGCCCAGATTCATGCTCTCCTCCGTGATCCGCTCTCTCGTGAAATAGTACTCGAGAAGGAT
>ONST01000086.1 GCA_900320575.1 uncultured Eubacteriales bacterium | reverse complement strand
GGGATGAGAAGAAAGAGCCGGAGAAGGGCGCGGATTACTGTATCGTGCTGGGAGCGCGGGTGAACGGAAGAGAAGTGTCCTTCAATCTTGCCCGGCGGCTGGACGCGGCCATTTCCTATCTCGAAGAGAACCCGGAGACGGCGGTGATCGTCTCCGGAGGGCAGGGCCTGGGCGAGGAGATCCCCGAGGCGGAAGCCATGGAGGCCTATCTCCTTGAAAAGGGGATCGGAAAGGAGCGCATTCTCACGGAAGAACGCTCGATGTCGACCCAGGAGAATCTCCTGTTCTGCCGGGAAATGATCCCGGAGGGCTCTTCCGTCGTTCTTGCGACCAGCGGCTTTCATCTGCACCGCGCGATGCGGATCGCCCGGAAGATGGGATATGACCGTCTTACAGGTCTTGGCGCGCAGGTGAAGCCGGTCACGGTCCCGCTCAATTATATGCGCGAGGTCTGCGCAGTCGTGTACTACCGGCTGCGGGGACGGATCTGAGAGAATAAAAACGGTGCGCAAAAGCACCGCATTCCGCAGTTATCCTGCGGCTGAGAACAGGAGGATCAATGATCGCCGGTTTCACGATCTACGAGGCGTGTTATCTCTTTCTTCTTTATGCTTTTATCGGCTGGGGCGTGGAGGTGGTCTACCAGGCTGTCAAGCGCGGAAAGATCATTAACCGCGGCTTTCTGTGCGGCCCTGTATGCCCGGTCTACGGGTTCGGGATGCTCGCGGTCTTCGCCGGCGTTCACGCGCTGGAATCCGCCCTGCCGGACCTTTCTCTGGAAAATGAGGCGTCCTTCCGGGCGATCCTGATCGTCTTTGCGGGAGGGATGCTCCTGACGACGGCGATCGAATTTCTGGCGGGGTTCCTGCTGGACCTGCTTTTTCATACCCGCTGGTGGGATTACTCGATGAAGCCCTTCAATATCCATGGCTACGTCTGTCTGGAATTCAGCATGATCTGGGGGCTGGCCGTCGTGCTGGTGGTGCGGGTGATCCAGCCGGTGATCATGCGGAGCGGTGTCTCTATGGTCCCGGAACGGTACGGGAAATGGATCCTGGCCGTGCTGTACGCGGCCCTTCTGGCGGATCTGATCGTGACGGTGCTGGCTGTAGCGGGCCTTAACCGGCAGCTGAAGGAGCTCGAGGAGCTGCGGCAGGCAATGCGCGCTCCGAGCGACCGGCTGAGCCGTGAGATCGGAGGCCGGACGCTGAAGACCGCGCAGGCGGTCGGTGAGGCGCGGGTGCAGACGGCTCTGGCGAAGGCGGAGCTGCGGGACGCCGCGCAGGAAAAGGCGGAGGAAGTCTACGCAAGGCAGGCCCGGATGAAGGCGGAGATCCGCAGAAAACTGGCGGAGACCGGAAGATTTTTCGGTCCGTCCCGCCTGCTGCGCGCATTTCCCGGGATGAGGCACAGGGATTATTCGGAAGTGCTGAAGGAACTGCTGGAATCTTTGCGGTAAAAAATGCGGGGCCTGCATGAAAAGCGGGCCCCGCATGATTCGTTAACCGGGTCGGACGGACGGCCAAAGGCCGGCTCGTCCGGCTTTGTTATTTCACGAGCGCAGAGATCTCTTTGAATTTCGGATGCCGGGAATCGACGGTCAGCTCGAAGAGCAGCGATTCTGCGGTGGTGAGGAGGATGCCCTCCTGCTCTGCCCGCCGAAGAGCGGTCTTCTTGTCGCTCTTTTTGCGGGAGGAGACCGCGTCGGTGACGATCACCGGCTGATAGCCCAGCGCCTTCAGGTCGATGCAGGTGTGGAGGACGCAGACGTGGGATTCCACCCCGCAGACCAGCACGGTCTTTCGGTTCCTGGCTTCGAGCGCGGCGAGGATCGCCTCGTCCTTCGCACAGCTGAAGGCCCGCTTGTCGAAAAATGCATCGGTCCCGGCGGCCTCGTAGACCGCGGGAATGCTCATGCCGAGCCCCTTCGTGTACTGCTGGGTGATCAGCATCGGAATATCAAGGACCTTCAGCCCCCGGATCAGCATCAGGGCCCGGTCTTCGCAGGCCTCGCGTCGGGTCATGGTGGGCATCAGCTTCTCCTGCATGTCGATGATCATGCACTGGCTGTCTTCCGGTAAGATTCGCATAGATCTCCTCCTTTTATGACGGCGGGATGCGGCCGTATCCGGCTTCCCGCTTGCGGAATTTCTGTTTTCAGTGTAAACTTGTGAACGCAGGATTGCAACCGGAAAGCTGATCGTCCGCCGCCGCTTGTGTTTCATTTTCCGAAGCGGCGCGGACCTGGAAAGGAGCGGAAAACGATGAGCGTAAGTCTTGTAAAAAGCGCGGAAATGCCCTCGGTCGATGCCTGGCTGAAGGAGGCGAAGGCGGATCCGTCTGCGGCAGGATGCGGCATGTATCTGACCCACAACGGGGTCGTGCGGGAGACCGCGAAGGCGAAGGTGCGTCTCGGCGCGGAGGATACGAAGCCGGTCACGGGGCTCTTCTTTTCCTATGAAGAGGAGAAGGTGGAGGCGGCGATCGCGGCCGCTTATGAGATGCCCGGGATCTCCTGGATCCGCGTCTGGCTCGCGCAAGGGGAGCTTCAGGTGGGCGACAGCATTATGCTGGTGCTGATCGGCGGCGATATCCGCCCGCACGTGATCGACGCGCTGCAGGAGCTGGTCGGTACCATCAAGAATTCCTGCGTGACGGAGACCGAGCGCTACTGAAACGTAAGAGACCGCTCTTTGTCCGCGCCGAAAAAGCAGTTGACAAAAAAGAAGGAATTCGTTAAAATCTGTAAACAGCGAATATGATTGCTGAAAATGCTGTGACGGCACTATGTGAACCGGAAACCACGTCAGAGAGTCGGCGGCTGGTGCGAGCCGATGTAAGCCCGGGGAAACAGTCTCATGCCTGAGCAGGTCTTCTGAAGGCGTTTCGGCTGCGTAGGAGGACCCGGCTGGTCCCGTTATCATGACCGCGTGCTTGCTGGAGCACGGCTGAGCGGCTGCGTTTGCGCAGCAATCCGGGTGGTACCGCGATAGAAGAACTGTCGTCCCGGAGGTTTCTGGAGAGCCAGGAGCCTCCGGTTTTTTGCGTATACAGGAAGGAAAGGAGAAGAGTCCCCATGAGAACGATGAAGTTTATCGATATGACCTTAAGAGAAGCCCAGGCGATCCGCGGCAGGGAACTGACGTTTAAGGAGAAGCTGGAGATCGCGCGGGTGCTGGACCGCCTGCGCGCCGATACCATCGAGCTGGCGCCGATCTCCGGAAGCAGGGCTGATCAGCTGGCGAACCGCACCATCGCTTCCATGGTCTCGACGCGGATCTCCGCCGCCGTGGATATCGCGGCTGGAAATATCGAGGAGACCTGGGAGAGCGTGCGCTCCGCCCGCAAGCCGAAGCTGAACCTGCTGGTGCCGGTCTCCCCGGTGCAGATGGAGTATACCTGCCATCTGAAGGCTCCGGCGATGCTCGAGCGGATCGCGGAGCAGGTGAAGAAGAGCCGGTTCTATTGCGAACATGTGGAATTTTCCGCGATCGACGCGACCCGGGCGGAGGAAGACTTCCTCTATCAGGCGATCAATACGGCGCTTGCGGCCGGAGCCAACAAGGTCACACTGTGCGATACCGCGGGCATCATGCTCCCGGCGGAATTCGGCGCGTTCGTGGCCGGCGTACGTAAGAACTGCCCGGGCCTTACCGAGGTGGAGTTCTACGTGCAGGTCAGCGACGAGATGAGCATGGCGGTGGCCTGCTCGGCGGCCGCTATCGCGGAGGGCGCCTCCGGCGTCAAAGGCACGGCGGTCCCCGGCGGTTATCCGACGCTCGAGCAGCTGACGCATTTCGTGCAGATCAAGGGAAATGATCTCGACATCGCCACCGGCATGCGCGTCACGGAGATCAACCGCGCGGTGGGGCAGCTGATGAAGATCTTTCAGGAGGAAGAGGAGTCCCGTTTCTCGAATGTGGGCCTTGCGGAAGCCTCCGGCGTGTGCCTCGACAGCAGCGACGGCATCAGCGAG
>ONST01000166.1 GCA_900320575.1 uncultured Eubacteriales bacterium | reverse complement strand
TCGAGATGTCCCGCTCTGTAAGGGCCTTTCTTGATACACTTGGGAAATAAAAGCGCCGTGCCGGGAGACATCCGGACAGACAGCGATTTATGCGGAGGGGTCATGATCAAAGCCGTCATTTTCGATATCGACAATACGCTGTACAATTACGATGAGGCGCATGAGGCCGCCTTTCCGGAACTCTGCCGGTATGTGAAAGAACAGTTCGGTTGGGACGCGGCGTTCTTTGAGCGGGAGCACAAAGCGGCATACCGGGAGATCCGGGAAGAACTCGGAGAACAGAGCGCGATCCACAACCGGCTGATCCGCTATCAGCGGATCCTGGAGAAGAACGGCTGCCCGCTCTGTCCCCACGTGACCGCAATGGCCTCCCTCTACTGGACCGCGCTCCTTGACGCGATGGTCCCGAGCGAAGGCGCCGCGGAGGTCTTTGCCGGATTGAAGGCCCGCGGGCTGACCATCGGGATCGGGACCGATATGACCGCGTACGTACAGTTCCGGAAGCTCGAGAAGCTCGGGCTTCTGCCCTGCGTGGACTTCGTGGTCACCAGCGAGGAAAGCGGCGCAGAAAAGCCGGAGAAAGCACTGTTCGAACTGTGCCGGAAGAAAGCGGGCGCCGAGGCGCAGGAGTGCCTGTTCGTCGGCGATAATCCGAAGAAGGATGTGCGCGGGGCTCTGGCCGCGGGCATGCAGGCCTGCCATTTTTCACCGGATCGCGCTGCGGAGGGCGAAGGATACGTTGTGATCCGCAAGCTGAAGGAGCTGCTGCAGATCGTTCCGTAAAATCTGACCTGATTTCTTTCAAAATCAGTGGAGAACCGACTCATTAAAAAGAAGACCTTCAGCCTGTTATGTGTTCTGCTCCTCGTATGTTCGCTCGCTTCCTGCGGTCAGCGCAGCGTCCCGGCGCAGCCGGCGGCGGACTCTGTCACTGCCGGTGCAGTCAGCACCGACCTTCTGCGCTCCGACGAACACCAGGATATCACCTGGGATCTGATCCAGATGACCGAACATGATCCGGAGCTGAAAGCGCTGCTTGAGAAATCGATCGCGCAGGCGTACGCCATGAACCCGGATCCGGATACCAATCCGGTCTCGGATCTGGAGTCGTATTACGCCTTTCTCGACCGCTGCTATCTCGGCCTTCCCTGGGAGATCCATCCTTCCGGAAAATACAGCTCGCTTTACGACCAGATCGACCAGGGCATGGGCTGCCTCTATCACTGCCGATGTGAACGAACATGCTGATATGGGGACGGAATACGGAAGGATACGAGGGTAAGGAACGCAGGCACGGGCTTTGCCGGAGGTCATCTGTCCGCAGGCATAAGCATACTTGAGGGATACACCATCATGAGCAATCAGCATCCCCGCTGTTTATACAGCGACAGCTTTTCTAATTTCATCACCAGGGGAGAGATGTCCGTATTTGGTGAACTATGCGATCACTATCACGGAGATGCGCGCACCACGACAAGAAGCGCCTGGATCAATGAGATCCGCATCATGCAGGAAACCATTTCACAATTGGAAGACAAAGACGGGCGTATTGTGTTTGAATACGATATCCCCCGTCTTGGAAAGCGGATCGACGTCGTACTGCTCTATAAGGGAATTATCTTCTGTATCGAGTTCAAAGTGGGCGAGAGCCGGATATTGGAGGCTGACATCGATCAGGTGCTTGATTATGCCCTGGACTTGAAAAACTTCCACCGCTTCAGTCAGGATAACGTCCTTGTCCCGATCCTTGCTGCAACGGGCTACGGCTCTTCTTCTTCTGTCGTGCAGGCGTCTGTTTACGATGATCGGGTCGTAAACCCGCTTGTGACCGGAAGATCCGGGCTTTTCAGCCTGATCTCGGCCGTATTGGACCGGTTTCCTGATGAAGCCCCGGTTCATCCGAACTGGATTATCAGTCCTTACGCGCCGACTCCGACAATTATCGAAGCCGCGAGATCCCTGTATGAGAGCCACTCTGTTGAAAATATCACCCGTCATGAGGCGGATGAGGTGTCTACGGACCGTACGATCGGGTACATTCTGGATGTCATCCGAAAAAGCAAATCGGAACAGAAAAAAAGCATCTGCTTTGTAACGGGTGTCCCGGGCGCCGGCAAAACGCTTGTCGGACTCGATGTGGCAATCAGACAGACGTATCAGGGCCATGAAGAACCTGTCCCGGACGAAGGTGCGGTCTATCTCTCCGGAAACGGTCCGCTTGTCGCAGTACTGACCGAGGCGCTCGCACAGGATAATGTCAGGAAATGCCGTGAACGAAATGAAAAAAAGAAGCTGAGCGATTCCCGGCGTGAGGTGGGAAAATCCATCCAGATGATCCACCGCTACCGGGATAATATGCTGGCAAAGATCAGGAATCCGGTTGAAAACGGCATTCTGGAAATTGACCCGGAGAAGGCTGTAAAAATGGAGAAGTCCGGATTCGGCGAGGTGGAACACGTAGCGATCTTCGATGAAGCGCAGCGCTCGTGGACACACAAAAGGCTGGCAGACTATCTCCGGCGGGGCGGAACCTATGGCAATAAACTGAAAGTCCCGAATTTTCCTATGTCTGAAGCGGCTTTTCTGATATGGTCTCTCGATCAGAGGGAAGACTGGGCTGCGATCATCTGCCTTGTCGGAGGCGGTCAGGAAATCAATACCGGGGAAGCCGGAATTGCCGAATGGATCAAGGCCATCAATGAAGAGTTTCCTCACTGGGAGATTCATATCTCTCCTCAGCTGACCGAACCGGAATACGCGGAAGGAAAAGTCAACGAGCTCCTGAAGAACAACCCGAACGTACAGTATTCGAACGACCTGCATTTAGGTGTTTCGCTGCGTTCCTACCGGGCAGAAAAAGTGTCTGCTTTCGTGCACGCCTTATTGACCTTTGACAAAAATGCCGCCTCTCTCTATGAAGAGATCAGAGAGAAATATCCGATCGTATTAACAAGAGATATGGCAAAAGCGAGGAAATGGCTGCACGAAAAAGTCCGGGGGACAGAACGGACAGGCGTTTTAGTGACAAAGGAGGCCGCCAGATTCAAGCCTCTGGCCATACACATCCTGCCTTCCGGCGATGATAATGCCGTTCATTGGTTTCTGGAAGACAAGGATGATACCAGATCATCGAACTATCTGGAAGACGCTGCCACGGAGATCCAGGTTCAGGGACTGGAGCTGGATTACACCTGCCTTTTATGGGATGCGGATATGCGGTATGAGAACGGAACATGGCAGTTTTACACCTTTAACGGCAATACAAAGTGGATCAAACAGACCGGAACCAGCGAATCGAAGCAGGAAAAGCTCAAGTACATGCTGAATGCCTACCGGGTTCTGCTGACCCGGGCAAGAGCCGGAATGGTCATCTGCGTACCGGAAGGAAACCCGAATAAAACGCTCAGTGGTTTTTGGGAAGACAGTACACGGCTGCCGGAATACTATGACGGTACGTACCGGTATCTTAGGAGCATTGGAATCGAGACGCTTGAGTAAAGCGCTCCGCCGCATTCAGGAAAGAGAAGAGATGGAAAAAAAGAACATCCGCGTCGTAGCCGCCGTCATTCGGGAAGACGGCAGGGTCTTTGCGACACAGCGGGGCTACGGGAACTACAAGGACTGGTGGGAGTTTCCCGGAGGAAAGATCGAGCCCGGGGAGACGCCCGAGGCGGCGGTCGTCCGGGAAATTCAGGAAGAGCTGGGTACGAAGGTCGCGGTCGACCGTTTTCTGACGACGGTCGAATACGATTATCCGGAATTCCATTTATCGATGGACTGCTTCTTCTGCCATATCGAAGAGGGCGAGCTCACGCTGCTGGAGCACGAGGCCGCAAAATGGCTGCCGCTTGGGAATCTGCGGCAGGTGAACTGGCTGCCGGCGGATATTCTGGTGATCGAAGCGATCGAACAGACAGCGCTGTAACGAAGCAGCGGAAAGGAACAGGGGGGATTTGCAATGAGCAGTTATCTGATCAAGGACACGACACGGGAAGAGCGGGAGCAGATCGTCGCCGAATCGCTGGGCAATCTCAGCGGTTCCTGCGACGGGTGCGCCTCGGGACTGGCGGACATGTATCAGGATTATATCGACGGAAAGCGCGAGCTGCGGGAGATCAACCAGGCGTTTCAGGCGCGGTATGTGTCCGGCGCGGACGGCCCGGAAAAGAGCGGCTGCGGATATCTGTAATATTTTCCGTAAATACCGGAGGATACCGCTCCGGCAGACAACTGACAGGATGGGAGGCTGATCATCATGTGGCTTTTGCTTGCAATTCTATCGTCTGTATTTGCCGCGCTGACGTCGATCCTCGCCAAGGTCGGCATCGACGGCGTCAATTCCAATCTGGCTACGGCGATCCGGACCGCGGTCGTCCTGGTAATGGCCTGGGGAATGGTCTTTCTGACGAACGCGCAGAAGGGCATTTCCCAGATCAGCCAGAAGAGCTGGCTGTTCCTGATCCTGTCAGGCCTGGCCACCGGCGCGTCCTGGCTGTGCTACTATAAGGCGCTGCAGATGGGCGACGCCTCCAAAGTCGTGCCGATCGACAAGCTGAGCGTCGTCATTACGCTGCTGCTGGCATTTTTCTTCCTGCACGAGCAGTTTACCGTAAAATCGCTGATCGGTTGCGTGCTGATCGGCACCGGGACACTGCTGATGGTGCTTTGAACCGATCGGAGCGGACCCGTCATGAACATCACATATAACTGCATCGTCGTTCTGAATAAGAAGCGGACCGCCTCGCTGTTCTGTATCCGGAAGAAGGATCCCTACAAAGGCCTCTATAACTTCGTGGGCGGAAAACGGGAGCCCGGCGAAAGCCCGGAAGAAGCCGCCTACCGGGAGCTTCTGGAGGAGACCGGCATCGGCCGGGACCAGATCCGGCTCTTCCGCCTGATGGATCTTAGGTACTATTTTCAGGGCTTTACGCTGGAGATCTTCGCCGGGAGGCTGACGGAAGACGCCGCTCTCACGGAGGAGCTCAATCCTCTGGTCTGGCTCCCGCTCAGCGAGGATTTCACCGACCGGGAGAAGTTCGCGGGGGAGCAGAATATCGCGCATATCATGAATGTGGCGCTGAAATGCCCGGAGATCTGAGTGAATAGGCCATCACCTTCCGGAGCTGCGCTGGCATTTTCTGAAGATAATCCCGTACGCCGTGCTCCGGATCCTGCTTGATCGCGGTCATCAGCGGACGTTCAACGCAGATGCCCTTCGCGCCCAGCGGAAGCTGTGATGAGGTGCAGATCTCCGTCATCTCCCGGGCCATAAGGGCCGCCTCACGCCATTTCTTCCGGATGAAATACCTCGTCAAAGCGCTCTGCCGTAAGATATCCGAGCCTGATGCAGGCCTCTTTCAAAGAGAGATTCTCGCGGAAGGCCAGCTGGGCGGTCCTGGCCGCGTGTTCATAGCCGATATAGGGATTGAGCGCCGTGACCAGCATCAGGCTGTTGTGCAGGTTATCGCGCATCCGCTTCTCATCCGCCTCGATCCCCTCTGCGCAGTTCACGCGGAAGGATTCGATGGATTCCGCCAGAAGGCGCACGGACTGCAGGAAATTGTAGGCGATCACCGGCATAAAGACGTTGAGCTCGAAATTGCCCTGGGAAGCGCCGATGACGATCGCAGCGTCATTTCCCATCACCTGCACCGCGACCATCGTCACCTGCTCGCACTGGGTCGGATTCACCTTTCCGGGCATGATCGACGAACCCGGCTCGTTGGAGGGGATCGTGATCTCTCCGAGGCCCAGCCGCGGACCGGAAGCGAGCCACCGGACGTCGTTGGCGATCTTCATCATATCCGCTGCCAGCGCTTTCACCGCCCCGTGGGCAAAGACGATCTCATCCTTTGAAGTGAGGGCGTGATATTTATTTTCCGCCGTGCGGAAATCGATACCGGTAAGAGCAGCCGTCTGGGCGGCCACTTCCCGGTCAAAGCCCTCCGGCGCATTGAGACCGGTCCCTACCGCCGTGCCCCCGAGCGCCAGCTCCTTCAGCGGCGCAAGCGCGCTGCGGATCAGCTCCACGTCCCGGGATACGGACGCTCTCCAGCCGGAGATCTCCTGGGAAAACCGGATGGGAACGGCGTCCTGCAGATGGGTCCTTCCGGACTTGACGATACCTTCGTGCTTCTCCTCCAGCATGCGGAAAGTGCCGGTCAGACGCTCCGCTGCCGGGATCAGCTTCTCCTCCAGCGCCAGCACCGCCGCGATATGCATCGCCGTGGGATAGGTATCGTTGGAGGACTGGCTCATATTGATGTCATCGTTCGGATGAAGAATGCGCCTGCATTCGGGAAGATCGAGGGGCGTACCCGTCTTTCCGCCGGCCAGCACATTGCCCCGGTTGGCGACGACCTCGTTGACGTTCATGTTGGACTGGGTTCCGGAACCGGTCTGCCACACCACCAGAGGGAACTGCTCCGCGAGTTCTCCGCGGATCACCTCGTTGCAGGCCCGGATGATCAGATCCAGCTTCTCGTCGGTCATTTTCTCCGGGCAGAGGCGGTGATTCGCCAGTGCCGCCGCTTTCTTGAGAATGCCGAAGGCGTGAATGATCTCCTGAGGCATGGTCTCGATGCCGACGCCGATCGGAAAATGCATCCGGCTGCGCTCAGTCTGCGCGCCCCAGTAGCGGTCCGCAGGGACATTCACCTCTCCCATCGAATCATGTTCCACCCGATATCCCGTCATCTTAGCTCTCTCCTTCCGCCGGCAGTCCGGCATTTTCAGCTGCCGCTTTTTTTGTTTCTCTATTATACAGGCACCTTTCCCCTTTTCGCAATACCGCCCTCCGGGCAGATTCGTATAAATGCGCCGTTCCATCAATCTTCCTGCCGCTTCGCAAAACAGCGCGCTTCCGTTTGTTCCCTGTTGCTGCGCGGGCATTATAATAAAAATCAACCAAAAAGCCGTGAAAACAAAGACCGCTATCTTAGGATCAGCAGCCGGGAGTACCTGACGGACTGCTACAAAAAAGGGGAGCGGAGGGCGTCCGCGGCCTTCTCGCTCTATACCGTGAGCGGATTCGTCCAGCCCTGCAGGGCGGTATTATATCTGTATGATGAAAACGCGACCGGGGATCTGATGGTATTCTGCGTGATCTACGATCTGACGGAACAGCAGATGAAGGAAAAAGAAGTGCAAAAGGGCCGGCGCGAAGCGTCATTCGTTTACCGTCAGATCCTCCAGCGCGCTTTCCTGTACCCAGACGGATACACTTTTTTCTCCCGCGGAGAAGAGGCCGAAGCCGTCCCCGTCTATGGTCACCGGCTCCTTCGTGCTGTCAAGCGCGTCGAAAAACGTCACGCCGGCATAGGCGCGTCCCATCTCCATCCGCTTCGTACCGCCTTCGGCGTTGCTCAGAACGACCGCCAGTCCGGATCCCGGATGCTCCGCATCGCCTCTTCGGACCCAGCCGATCAGGTGCTCCTCATCCAGATAATCCGCCTGTTCCCCGTAAGCGTAAGAACGGCGCAGCTTCATCAGCTTGCCCAGATTCGGCACCAGCGGCCGGTTATAGGAGGGATTTCCGTAATAGTCGGTGTAGAAGACACAGGGCGTGCCCTCCTGCCGCAGCAGGATCACCGCATACGCCAGCGGCTTGAACCAGTCGTCCACAAAGGACTGCAGGCTCTGGCCCAGCTGTGTGTCATGGTTGTCGACAAAGGTGACCGCCCGCTCCGGGCGCGCCGTAACGAGCGTATCCGGCAGCAGCCCCCTGAGGTCATATTCGCTGCCCGCTTCCGCTGCCTGGAAAAAATGATAGTGGAGCGCAACGTCAAAGAGCGACATCTCACTGTCTACCTGATCCAGATAATACAGGAGCCGGTTCACATCGCCGCTCCAGTACTCGCCCACCGCCGGAAAGCCTTTTTTCGTTTCCTGACGGATATCGGCCAGAAATTCCCGGTAGAACGGAAAACTGATGTGCTTTACGGCATCGAGCCGCAGCCCGTCGAACCCGGCCTCCTTTGCGTACCATTTCAGCCAGTTCTTCAGTTCCTTCACGACCTCCGGATTGTCCATGTCGACGTTCATGCCCATCAGATAGTCGAAATTGCCGCGCTCGGGATCGGTGTCCGGATCCCAGCTCTTCCCGGAAAAGCGGTAGATCTTCCCTCCCTCTTTCGAGAGCTCGTCCCAGTCCGTTCCCGTAAAATGCGTGTGGTTCCAGATGAAGGAGCTGTATTTGCCTCCTCTTCCCGGATAGGTGAAGCGGGACCAGGTCCGGACGGTCTGCTCATCGCCGATCTGCTGGTTGCGGTCCTCCGGAGAGACCGGGACTGCCGTCACGTCTTCGAGCTCGTCGCCTCCCATCCGGTGATTCAGCACGATATCCGCGTATACGCGGATCCCCGCCTCATGAAACGCCCGGACCGCGTCCAGGTATTCTTCTTTTGTGCCGTACTTTGTGCGCACGGTGCCTTTCTGGTCGAATTCGCCCAGGTCGTAGAGATCGTAGACGCCGTAACCGACGTCCTCCTGCGAGGTCCCCTTATAGGCCGGGGGAAGCCAGACGTCTGTCACGCCCAGTTCCGCCAGATTCGCGGCCTTGGCCGCGCAGCGCTTCCACCAGAAGCCGTCATTCGGGAGATACCATTCAAAATATTGCATCATGGTCTTATTTTCTGCCATATTATCGCCTCATTTCAAAATACAATTTCTGCCTGTTCTACCACAAAGCCTCCGAAATGTCAAATGCTAATCCCGGAAGGCGGGCGTTAGCAGCCGGGACGGAAGGACTTTCCGCAGTTCTTATGCCCTGTGCCCTCCGATCTGCGCATTCCGCCCGAGGGTCGTCGCGCCCTCCAGCAGGTTCATGCCCTTGAAAATGGCGTTCGCGCCGTATCTCCGGCGGACTTCCAGCACGGCCCGCTGGATCCGC
>ONST01000099.1 GCA_900320575.1 uncultured Eubacteriales bacterium | reverse complement strand
TTTGACACATAGGTCGTGTGGAGATGCGTTTCGATTTTGTATTTTCTCATGGTCTGTTCCTCGCAAACGTTTGCAATTGATTTTTTAGAAGTTTTGCTGATAAAACCATAACATTGACGGTATTTATTGTCAATATGAAAAGAAAAATCGCCGAAAAATAGTAATAATAGACAAAATTTGCGGAATGGTGCATTTTGTGGTTGATAAAATTTGCAGATGAATTATAATGTAATAAAGTCCTCACAACGAAAACGTGTACGAAAAGAAACGCTGAAGAGAAGGTTACCAAGAAAGGAGCATCACTTTGAGTAGTTCTGTTGCAGGAAAAAGAAAGGGGTTTAATGCAACAAGACTGAAGAACCAGCTGAAGGACATCTTTACCAATCCGTTTAACGTGATCGTGCTGATCACCCTGGTCATTCTGTTTTGCCTGATCGTTATCCCCCTGATCCAGATGATCTCGTCTACCTTCACGCTTGCAAAGGCGGAGAAGCGCCGTGTTCATCAGGAAGTCGGAAGCTTTACCTTGTATTATTGGAAGTACATGCTCACCAGCGAGCTGGCCAAGGCGGCCTTCTGGCAGCCGCTGCTCAACTCGGTGATCTGCGGTCTGTTCACGGTCCTGGTGGCCGTGCCGCTGGGGGCGGTCCTCGCGTGGCTCCTGGTCCGTTCGGATATTCCCGGCAAGAACGTCATCGGTCTTCTGATTGTGATCCCGTACATGATCCCGTCCTGGTGCAAGGCCATTGCATGGCTGACCATTTTCCGAACGCCGCGCTCCGGTGCGAACGGCCTGCTCGCCGGTATGGGGATACCGGTACCCGACTGGCTGGCCTACGGCCCGGTGGCGATCGTGCTCTGTATGTCGCTGCACTATTACGCATTTGCCTATATGAACGTCTCCTCCGCGCTCCGGTCCATCAATTCCGAGCTCGAGGAGATGGGAGAGATCTGCGGAGCCACCAAGCCCCAGATCCTCAAGAGCATCACGCTTCCGCTTGTCCTGCCGGCGATCCTGTCCTCGATCATCATGACGCTGAGCAAATCCATCGGCGCCTACGGCGTGGCGGCGAACCTCGGAAACCGCATCGGCTATTACACGCTGGCCACCAAGATGAAGACCTACATCGACCAGGGCCCGATGGGCGTCGGCTACGGCATGTCCATCGTCCTGATCGGCATCGCGGCCCTGATCATTTACTCGAACCAGAGACTGATCGGCGTCCGCAAGTCCTACGCCACGATCGGCGGCAAGGGCGGCAGAAGCACGGAGATGAAGCTCGGCAAGGCGAAGAACCCGCTGATGGTCTTCCTGATCCTGTTCCTGTTCTTCGCGATGGTCTTCCCGATGTTCATCCTCGTGATGGAGACCTTCCAGATCACCACCGGAAACGGCTACGGCCTCGACAACCTGACCCTTTACAACTGGATCGGCACCGTGGATCAGGCGCAGCGCTACGTCAACTACCCCGGCATTCTTCGAAATCCGGATTTCTTCCGTTCCCTGTGGAACACCGTCAAGCTGGCGTTCATCGGTTCGGGCATCACCGCCATCTGCGGCCAGTTCCTGGGCTATATCTCCACCCGCGGACGCGGCAAGTGGTACGGCTCTCTGACTGAGCAGCTGGTATTCATCCCGTTCCTGATGCCGGGCGTCGCGTTCTCCACGATGTACTTCGCGATGTTCACGAAGCCGCACCTGGGAGGCCTGATCCCGTCTCTCTACGGAACCTTCGCGCTGGTCCTGCTGACGACCGTGGTCAAGCATTTCCCGTTCGCCAGCCGTACCGGTACCGCCAACATGATGCAGATCGCCCTCGAGCTTGAGGAATCCGCAACCATCAACGGCGCGGGCTTCTGGAAGCGGATGACCGCCATCGTGCTTCCGCTGGCGAAAAACGGCTTTATTTCCGGCTTCATGCTTGCCTTCATCAGCATCGCCAAAGAGCTGGATCTGATCATCATCATGATGACGCCGAAGATGCAGACCCTGTCCTTCCAGGCATTTACCTACTCGCAGGAAGGCCTGAGCCAGATGTCCGACGCGATCTCCGTCGTCGTGCTTCTGTTCATCGTTCTGTGCTACGTAGTCGCTAACAAGGTATTCGGCGCCGATATCGGCAAGTCCTGGTAAACCGTTTTGGGAAATGGAAGGAAGGTTAGAAAATGAGCAAAATCGTATTAAGCCATATCGATAAATTTTACGGCAGCAATCACGTCCTGAAGGATCTGAACCTCACGATCGAGGACGGCGACTTCATGACGCTCCTGGGGCCCTCCGGCTGCGGCAAGACCACGACCCTGCGTGTGGTGTCCGGTCTTGAGCGCCCGCAGAACGGAATTATGACCATCGACGGCGAGGAGATGATCAATGCGGAAAACGCCTACTATGCGGATCCCAGCAAGCGCGGACTGAACCTGGTGTTCCAGTCCTACGCTCTGTGGCCCCATATGACGGTCCGTCAGAACATCGAGTTCGGCCTGAAGATCCAGAAGCTTCCGAAGGAAGAGACGGAAAGACGGGTCAAAGAGTCTCTGGAGATGATGCGGATCGGCCAGTACATCGACCGTTATCCGAACGAGCTCTCCGGCGGCCAGCAGCAGCGTGTGGCGATCGCCCGTGCTGTTGCCTCCAATCCGAAGCTTCTGCTGCTCGACGAGCCGCTGTCCAACCTGGACGCGAGACTCCGTATCGACATGAGATCCGAGCTGCAGAGACTTCACCGGACTCTGGGCACCACGATCATCTACGTCACGCACGACCAGACCGAGGCGCTGACGATGTCCACGAAGATCGCCCTGTTCCGCGCCGGCGAGCTGTCCCAGGTCGCGACGCCCATGGAGCTTTATATGAACCCGGCCAATCTGGAGGCCGCGGACTTCATCGGCAATCCCCGCATCAATCTGATCGAGGGCAAGGCCACCTACGAGGGCGGTAAGCTTCACGTGAAGACCGAGCTGAAGAACTACGTATTTGATAAGGAAGACATGACGGATCAGGAGATCCCGAACGGCGAATTCGACGTCGTGGTCGCGCTCCGTCCGGAGCAGATCCAGATCGTGGATTCCACGACGAAGGACGCGATCCCGGTCAAGGTGTATGCGAACCAGCCGGCCGGTTCCGAGACTCTGGTCTCCCTGCAGGCGGGCAGCAGCGACTTCATCGCGAAGTGCATCGGTCTCCGCTACTTCGACAACGACGCGACGGTCCACATCTACGTCGACCCGAAGAAGATCAACGTCTACGACGCGAAGAGCCAGAACCTGATCAAGCGCGCTTCTCTGGAGGACCTGGAGATCCGGTGATGAAAGCGTTTGCGGCTGATCAGCCGGACGAAGCGGCATATGCTTGACGAATCCGGGAAAATATGTTTCAGTATCTTATGTGGACAGATGAACTGCAGTGTCCATAAGGAAATATCTTTTTCAAGAAAGGAGAAACCAACATGAAAAAGAAATATGTATCTATGTTTCTGGCGGCGGCGATGACCGTCTCCATGCTCGCCGGCTGCGGCAGCGGTTCGTCCGCTTCCCAGGCAGCGCCGGCGGAGAGCGCGGCTGCTCCTGCATCAGAAGCGGCGGCAGAATCCACTCCGGCGGAAGCGGCTCCTGCGGAATCCACTCCGGCGGAAGCAGCTCCGGAAGCAGATCCGGATGCCGATCTCTACGGACCGAAGTATGACGACTGGTCCGCGATGACCGACGAGGAGCTCTATGAGCAGGCCAAGGCTGAGGGCGAGGATCCGATCGTCGTCTACGCGACGTCCTCCAAGATGCTCAAGGTCGTGGATGATTTCCAGGAAGCGTATCCGGGACTGACCCTCGAGATCTCCGACCTGGACAACGACGAAGTGCTGCAGAAGGCCAAGATCGAGGCCGAGAACAACAACGTGGTGGCGGACGTCCTGCAGGTCAAGGACTCCAGCGGCGATGTGTTCTATGATTACTACGAAGACGGCTACATCGAGCCCTTCTATCCGCAGGACATCTCCGAGAAGATCGCTCCGGACGCTCTGAAATACGGCTATCCGCTCTATGCTTCCCAGTCCATGTGGTACTACAACACCGAGATCTTCCCGGACGGCCAGCCGGTGACCAGCTGGTGGAACTTCGTCGAGAAGAACGAGGACGGCTCCTATAAGTACAAGATCTTCACCAAGGAGATCGGCAAGGAGACCACTTACCTGGCTCTGTTCGCAGAATTCATCAACCATGCGGACGAGATGGCTCAGGCTTACAAGGATCTGTACGGCACGGACCTCGAGTACACCTATGACAGCTCCGTCTTCACACAGTTCCAGGTTCCGGAAAACAACGCCGGTGTTGAGTATCTGTGGAGATTCTCCCAGATGGTTCAGGACGGCAACGTGACCTTCATCGGCGACGGCGACGAGCTGGTGCAGGCGGTCAACAACTCCGATGCGGAGCAGCCGTCTCTGGCTCTGGCTTCTGCAGGCAAGATCTCGAACCGTGACGAATCCGGCTACAACATCGCATGGATCACCAACATCACGCCGTTTACCGGTCTTCAGAACCTCGAGTATATGTATCTCGTGTCAGGTACTAACAAGCCGGCCGGCGCCCGCCTCTTCATCCGCTGGGTCACCGGTGGTGCTGACGGTGCTTCCGGCGGTCTCAAGACCTTCATGAAGGAAGGCAACTGGTCGGTCAGAAGCGATGTCACTAACGACAAGAACCCGGTCGCGACTGTGGAAGAGTGCGGCGCAATCGCTCCGAACATCAGCGCGATCTACGAGAATTTCTACGACGTCCTGGATATGTGGACCAAGTGGGCGACTGAATAATCCTTAAGGGATCCGGAAAGCGCCGCAAGCGTAACGACTGAACGAAGGTTCCCCGGACAGCTGTCCGCTGCCCGGGGAATTTTTACAAAATGAACCTGCAAACGGAGATCCGGCCATGAACAGACAGCAATCCGAACGCGAAAAAAAATGGAAAGAGCGCGGAGATAAATTCTGGCGTGTGTTCCTCTTTACGAAGGACGGCCGCCCGAAGAGCGGCTTTATGATCTATACCTTTTCCCTGAGCCTTGTCTTTCTGGCGCTTTACATCATCTCTTTCCTGGGTGTGCTGGAGCTGCTGGCCCCCTGGCTGGGCGAGAAGACCGGAATCCTCGTCAATCTGATCCCTTCGGTGATTGTACTTTTCATCGGGCTTCTGGTGAGCGTTCTGCTTCATCATCTGCTCAAAGACAAGCGCCTGATGCTGGGGACCTACGGCTGGCTTGTGCTGTATCTTATTACAGTCGCCGTTACAATGGCCATTTACCTTCACGATGCGGAAGCTTACGGCCTGTTCCTGGGCGCTTTTTTCTGGTTTGCCATTCTGCCGGTTATTCCGGCGCTGATCTGCCACTGGTTCCTGTGCAGACGGGATTACCATCCGCAGGTCCGGACGGAACCGGAGCCGGACTGGAAAAAATATATCCGGCGCCAGTAATGCCTGCGCAGACACCATGCGGGGCGCTGTCTGCCGGCAGTACCGCGCCGGCAGGGCTGAACACGCACACAGGCGGGGGTATTTCCCGCATAAAACAATATATCACAGTGATCCTTAGAGGGATCCGGGTAAGGAGGAAGCGATGATTACGACAGTGATGTTTGACATGGGGGGCACACTTGAGGATATCTGGGTAGACGCTCAGTCCGAGCGGGAGGCCATTGAGAAGCTGGACGTCATGCTGAAGAGCTATGGCCTTGATCCGAAAGCGGATTACGAAACGCTGAAA
>ONST01000172.1 GCA_900320575.1 uncultured Eubacteriales bacterium | reverse complement strand
GCGGAAACGGGGGTTCGATTCCCCCATCGGCTACTGAAAGACCTGCAGAATCTTCGGATTCTGCAGGTTTTTTCGTTTTATGCAATTGCCAAAGAAGCTTTCCTATGTTAAAGTTCATGAGAATGGATATTTGGATTTCCGGGAGGATTTATCATGGAAGAACTGCTGAAAATTCTTGAAAAAAATGCGCGTCTGCCGCTGGAGCATCTGGCGGCGATGCTTGGGACCTCGACAGAAGATGTGGCCGCACTGATGGATCTGGCCGCTGACAAGGGGTATATTCGCGGATACGAAGCGCTTGTGGACTGGGAGAAGGCGGGGATCAACCGCGTGGAGGCGTTCATAGAGCTCCACGTCTCCCCGAGAAAGACCCGCGGCTTTGATGAGATCGCTTCCACGATCGCCTCGTTCGACGAGGTGGATTCCCTGTATCTGATGAGCGGCGGCTATGACCTCATGGTGACCATCAAGGGCAAAAGCTTCCAGGAGATCGCGATCTTTGTGGCGAAGCGCCTCTCTCCGCTGGACGACGTGCTCTCCACCGCGACCAGCTTCCTTCTGAAGACCTACAAGCGGGGCGGCATCGTCTACGCGGAAGAAGAAGTCGATGAAAGGGAGTGTACGGTGTTATGATGGATTACGCATCCCTTCTCTCCCCGGCGGCAAAAGCCATGCGTCCTTCGGGGATCCGCCGCTTCTTTGATCTGGCGGCGGAGCGGCCGAACTGCATCAGTCTCGGCGTCGGAGAACCGGATTTCAAGACGCCCTGGGCGGTGCGCGACACGGCGATCACCACGCTGGAGCAGGGACGGACGAAATATACCTCCAACGCGGGGCTGATCGCGCTGCGGCGGGAGATCTGCACCTACTTGAGGCGCAGGATGAATCTGAGCTACGATCCGTCCCAGATCGTGGTGACCGTGGGCGGAAGCGAGGCCATCGATCTCACGATCCGCGCGCTGGTGAGCCCCGGGGACGAGGTGATCATTCCGGAGCCCTGTTTCGTCTGCTATGAACCGATCACATCCCTGACAGGCGGCGTTCCGGTCCATGTGGAGACGAAGGCGGAGGACGGCTTCCGTCTCACGGCAGAGGCGCTGAGGGCGGCAGTCACGCCGAAGACGAAGCTGCTCATTCTGCCTTATCCCAACAATCCGACCGGCGCCATCATGCGGGAGCAGGATCTTGCTGAGATCGCCGAGGTCCTTCGAGGTACGGATATCATGGTTCTGTCGGACGAGATCTACTCGGAGCTGACCTATACGCCGGAACCCTTCGTTTCCATCGCCTCCCTGCCGGATATGGCGGAGCGGACCATCGTCGTCAACGGCTTTTCCAAGTCCTATGCGATGACCGGCTGGCGGCTTGGCTACGCAGCCGGACCGCAGATGATCATCCAGACGATGACCAAGATCCACCAGAGCTGCATCATGTCCGCGCCGACCACCAGCCAGTACGCGGCGGTCACGGCACTCAAGAACTGCGACGATTCCATCGAGAAGATGCGGAACGAGTACAACCGCCGGCGCCGCTATCTCGTGGAGAAGCTGAACAGCATGGGACTGACCTGCTTCGCGCCGCTGGGAGCCTTCTACGTCTTCCCGTCTCTGGCCATTTCCGGCCTTTCGAGCGAAGAATTCTGCGAACGGCTCCTGTGTGAATTTGATGTGGCCATTATCCCGGGAAATGCCTTCGGCGCCTGCGGCGAAGGCTACGCCCGCATCAGCTACGCGTACAGCATTTCCCATCTGGAGACGGCGATGAACCGCATCGAAAAGTTCCTGCGGTCCCTCGGCGTCGCGATGCCGGACGTTCCGCAGCTGTAACGACATGATTTGAAAATGGAGGACATTATGGAGATCCTTTACAGAAGTACCAGGAGCGGTGATACGCTGACGGCCTCACAGGCGGTCCTGCAGGGCCTCGGCCGCGACGGAGGCCTCTTTGTGCCCTGTCAGATGCCGAAGTTTGAGCGGTCCCTGGAGGAAATGGCCGGTCTTACCTATCAGGAGCTGGCCTATGAGGTGATGCGGCTCTTCCTGACCGACTACACGGAGGAGGAACTGAAGAACTGCGTCGCACGGGCCTATGATGAGAAGTTCGATACGCCGGAGATCGCCCCGCTGCGCGAGGCGGACGGCGCGTATTATCTCGAGCTCTATCACGGCGCGACCATCGCCTTTAAAGATATGGCGCTGTCCATTCTGCCGCATCTGATGACCACTGCCGCCCGGAAGAACGGCACAAAAGGGGAGATCGTGATCCTGACGGCCACCTCCGGAGATACCGGAAAGGCTGCCATGGCGGGCTTCGCGGACGTTCCCGGCACCCGCATCGTGGTATTTTATCCGAAGGACGGCGTCTCGAAGGTGCAGGAGAAGCAGATGGTGACCCAGCGCGGGGCGAATACCTGCGTCGTGGCGATCGAGGGCAATTTCGACGACGCGCAGACCGCGGTGAAGAAGATGTTCGGCGACCGGGAGATGGAGAAAGAGCTGCTGGAGGCGGGCTTCCGCTTCTCCTCCGCCAATTCCATCAATATCGGACGGCTGGTCCCGCAGGTCGTGTATTACGTTCACGCTTATCTGCAGCTGATGAAGCGCGGCGTCATCCGCGCGGGAGAGGAGATCAATATCACCGTTCCCACGGGCAATTTCGGAAATATTCTCGCGGCCTACTACGCGAAGCGCATGGGACTGCCGGTGAAGACGCTGATCTGCGCCTCCAATGAGAACAAGGTCCTCACGGACTTCTTTGAGACCGGCGTCTACGACAGAAGACGGGAATTCCTGCTGACCTCCTCGCCTTCCATGGACATCCTGATCTCCAGCAATCTCGAGCGCCTGATCTTCGAACTGACCGGCGGGGACGCGTCTGTCTGTGCTTCCCTGATGGAGCAGCTGAAGACGGAAGGGCGCTATGAGCTGACCGCGGAGATGAAGCAGAAGCTGAGCGGTTTCGTCGGGGGCTATGCCTCCGAGGAGCGCAATTTCGAGGGGATCCGCGAGCTGTTTGAAAAGACCGGCTACGTGATCGACACTCATACCGGCATCGGGAACGCCGTTTACCGCGACTATGTGAAGCGCACCGGGGATAAGACGCCCACGGTCATCGCCTCCACGGCGAGCCCCTATAAGTTCGCGGCCAGCGTACTTCACGCGATCGCGCCGGAAAAGACCGGAGACCTCGACGAATTCGGACTGATCGACCTGCTGACGGAGATCTCGGGACTTTCCGAGCCGCCGGCCATCACGGATATCCGCACCGCGCCGGTACGGCACCGCACGGTCTCTTCGATCGAGGGGATGCCGGACACCGTCCGCGCATTTTTAAAGGGTTAACGGATGAATCGCATGAAATGGAGCGCTCTTCTGAGCCAGCAGCGGCTCCGGCCGGAAGAGGAGGAGCGGACGGATCTCCGCAGCGGCTTCGAGCGGGATTATCACCGGATCATCGGCAGTTCCTCCTTCCGGAGGCTGCAGGACAAGACGCAGGTCTTCCCGCTCGACAGCAGTGATTTTATCCGCACGCGGCTCACCCACTCCCTGGAGGTCTCGTCCATCGGACGGTCCCTTGCGGGAAATGTGGCTGAGGCGCTGCTTGATACCGGCGCGGATCAGGAATTCCTTCCGGAAATGAAGCTTCCGATGACGGAAGTCCTCGAGTGCGCGGGCCTCATCCATGACATCGGGAACCCGCCCTTCGGCCATTTCGGCGAGGAGACGCTGCGCGAGTGGTTCGAACAGCACCTCGGAGAACTGACCTTCGGGGGAGAAAAAGTGACGGAGATCCTGACGGAAGAGGAGCGGTGCGATCTGGTGCGCTTCGAGGGCAACGCCCAGGGGCTTCGCCTGGTATCCGCCCTGCATTTCCCGGGGATCCGGGGAGACATGAATCTGACGGCGGCGGTGCTCTCCGCTGCGCTAAAATATCCGGTCTCCTCGACGGAGGCTTCTTCCTGCGCGAAGGATGCGGCCCGGAAAAAGCCCGGTTTTTTCGCTTCCGAGAAGGATCATGTGCGGCGTGTCGCTGAGATCACCGGTACCGGCGCGCGCCGGAACCCGCTGGCATATCTCCTGGAGGCGGCGGACGATATCGCTTATGCCACCGCCGATATTTCAGATGCCTACAAAAAGGGCTTTTTCCGCTATCCGGCGTTTCTCCGCCTGATGCGGGAGCGCGGGGCAGGAGAGCGGGAAATGGAGCTTCTCGAGGCGCTCTGCGCAGAGGCGGAGGCAAATGAAGAGCTGCGTCCCGAGGAATACGCGATGCGCAGGTGGCTCGCCTGCATGCAGGATTTCCTGATCAGAGGGGCGACGGAACGCTTTCTTTCCGAATATGAGCGGATCATGAACGGGACCTTCCCGGAGGAGCTGCTCTCGGCGGGCGAGGAAGGAAAGCTTCTTACAGCGCTCAAGCGGACAGCGTATGACACCGCCTTCGTTAGCCGGTCCATTTTCAAGACAGAGATCGCGGCGCACACCATGATGACCTTTCTTCTCGATCACCTGGTCCCAGCGGCGCTTTCCTATGATACCGGCTGCAGACCGGGCCTCATGGAGGAAAAATTCCTGGAAATGATCCCCGCGGATTACCGCCAGGTCTATGCGCGGCAGACGAAGGGGCTCCCGTCCCGGGAGCGGACGGCTGCCAGGATCCGCATGGTGACCGACAGCGTCAGCGCGATGACGGATACCTACGCCCGGGATCTTTACCGGGAACTGAACGGCATGCCGTTTGCTTAATACTTTACAAAACAGCGCCTTGCGTTTATAATCTGACTTATAGATCCTGGAATGTGCGATCCCCTATTTTTCCTGAACCTACAAATGACATAAGGGATTCCTAGATTACCTTTCCGGATGTCAGGCCTCATCTTCGTACAGTGGAAGGCAGAAGGACGGTTGCGGTTACCCACCTGGCTTGGGCTAGGTGTCAGTTCTATAGGAACGGCATTCCGGGATTTGAAGAGTCATGGAATGATGCGCATTACGAAGGCCCTATGGCCTATGAAGCGCATTGTGCGTATGGCTCTTTTTACATGTTCAGCGGTAAGAAACGGTTAACAAGTTTATATATATTGCAGGAGAGCATGGAATGATTACTGCAGAATCCTTCGGAAAGACAAAGGATGGAAGAAAAGTCACCCGTTTTGTGATCACCAATCAGAAGGGAGCGCGTCTTGCGCTTCTTAATTACGGCGCCATTATCCAGGAAGTCTCCGTTCCTGACAAAAACGGCGTGCTTACGGACGTGATGCTGGGCTTCGACGATATCGCGGGCTATGAAGTCAACAGACCGCATTTCGGCGCGGTGATCGGACGGAACGGCAACCGCATCGCGGGCGGAAAGTTCACACTGAACGGGCAGGAGATCTCCCTTGCCGTCAATGAGACGGCCCGCGGCAACAACCTTCACAGCGGTCCGGATTTCTACGAGCACCGCATGTACGAGGCTTCTGTCAATGAGAAGAACGACTGCGTCAGCTTCCGTCTGGACACCCCGGACGGGGATCAGGGCTTCCCGGGACGGTTTACCGTCACGGTGACCTATATGCTGACCGCGGAGAACAAGGTGAAGATCCACTACGAGGGCAGCGCGGACAAGGATACGGTCGCGAACATGACCAACCACTCCTACTGGAATCTGAACGGGGAGAGCGACGGATCGGTCATGGATCATCTGCTGGAGATCCGGGCACAGTCCTTTACACCGGTGGACGCCGCGGCAATCCCTACCGGCGAGATCAAACCGGTCGAGGGAACTCCCTTTGATTTCCGGAGCGCGAAGCCGATGTCCCGGGACGCGGAGACCGACTGCGAACAGCTGAAGATCACCTCCGGCTACGACCACAATTTCGTGCTGGACGGCGACGGGCTGCGCGAGGTGGCTTCGGTCACCGGCGAGAAGAGCGGCATCGTGATGCGCGTGCTGACCGATCTGCCCGGCATGCAGCTCTACGCGGGCAATTTCGTGAACGTGGAGAAAGGCAAGGGCGGAAAGCCCTACGGACCTCATGCGGGACTGGCGCTTGAGACCCAGTATCATCCCAACAGCGTGAATATCCCCGCATTTGAATCGCCGGTCTTAAAGGCGGGAGAGCGGTACAGCACCACGACCTGCTACCAGTTCGGGCTCGCGTAAATAATACGGGCGGTACGCTATGATAAAGAACATCCGCGAAGGACTCGCGGTATTTGCGGCGAGGATGAATGAGGATCATCTGGGCGCGTACGCGGCATCCTGCGCCTATTTCCTTACGATGTCCTT
>ONST01000157.1 GCA_900320575.1 uncultured Eubacteriales bacterium | reverse complement strand
GAGACCACTCTGACGATCGGCGAAGCGGACGGCTTCAAGCCTTCCGAAGACGGCAAGACCTGGACGAAAGAATTCGAGAAGGTCGAGACCGGCACGTACGAGATCGAGGAGAAGAATTCGACGCTTCCGGGCTACACACTCGTAACCGAAAAGTCGACCACCAAGACGGACGCGACCGTGAAGGCGGGCGGCGAAGAGACAGCTGAACTCAACAACGAGTACGAGAAGGAGACCGAGGAGGTCGTTGAGGAAGGCAGCATTGAGCTGACCAAGACGATCAAGGGCGATGTCACGAAGGAAGAGGCAGAAGGCGCGCTGACGTTTGTAGTGAAAGCTGCAGACGGAAAGTATCTCGATAAGAACGGAAATCTGGTAGAGAGTGAGAAGGATGCAGTCCTGACACTGAAAGATTTCACGCTTGACGAGTCTACCGGCAAGTACACGCTGCTGATCAGCCATGTGGCACCCGGATCCTACACGGTCACAGAGACCACGAAGGACTTCGACGGCAAGGAACATACCGTGAAGTACGCAGTCGACGGAGCAGCTCAGAAGGACGGCAAGGAAGCGTCCCTGACCGTGGAAGACGGCAAGACCGCAGCGGTTGCCTTCGAGGATACCTTCAAGGCTCAGCAGAAGGAGAATAACTCCAATAAGGGCAAGACCTCTAACAAGGGTTATAATCCGAAGCAGAAGAAGACTGGCAGCGCCACAAAGACCGGCGATGATTCTCCGGTAACCGAGTGGGCGGCACTCTTCACCATTTCCGCAGCACTGATGGCATTTATCATCGGCAAGCGCAAGAAAGAAGAAGAGGCGTAAACACGCAGTACGAAAGAGGCGGGACGAAAAGTCCCGCCTTTTTCAATACATATCATATTTTTCAGAACAACGTTGTCGACTCATGAGCATACGACTCATGAGTCGACGAATCATAAGTAGTATACTTATGAGTATAGAAAGACGAGCCCGTTGATATCGGATGTATGCGAAAAATACCGACAGTTGTCAAAATCCTCCGAATATTTGAACGATTACGCCTGAATTGTTGTTTACATTTACACCCTGCAGCTTTTATAATAAGACTATGACACCGGAGCGTGATGATGACCGCAGCCGGAGAGCGACCGGCAGAAGAACAGGCGGAATCGGAAACAGCAAAGAAAGAGAGGTGGGTTTGGTATGGAAGAGATCAGCAGAAGCGTCGTCAAGAAAGACCACGCGGCGAAGGTCTCGGGCCGCAGCATTTATGTCGCGGACTATCCGTCCGACGGGGTGCTGACCGGCAGGCTGCTCCACGCAAAGACGGCCCGCGCGAAGATGATCGGGGTCGAGCTTCCCGAGCTCCCTGACGGCTACTACTATGTGGATGCGCGGGATATTCCCGGCGACAACAACGTCAATATCGTCCTCGACGATATGCCCGTATTCTGCCGCGATACCGTAGAGTATATCGGTGAGGCGATCGGCATGCTCATCGGACCGGACGAGAAGAAGGTCGAGGAGCTGCTGGGAGAGATCAAGGTCTATCTGGAGGAAATGGAGCCGGTCCTTGATATGCGGAAGGCGGAGAAGAATTTCTTCGAGTATAATTTCGGCCACGGGGATGTGGGCCAGGCCTTCGCGGAGGCGGACCGGGTCTTCGATGAGGAATTTGAGACCGGATATCAGGAACAGGCATATCTGGAGCCGCAGGGCATGATGGCGGAGATCGAGCCGGACGGACGGGTGTTCGTGCACGGTTCGATCCAGTGCGTCTACTACGTGCACAATGCCCTGAAGCGCGTGCTGGGCTGCGGAGACGAGGGGGTCCACGTTCTGCAGGATGTGACCGGCGGCGGTTTCGGCGGAAAAGAGGCATGGCCCTCGATCCTGGCATGTCAGGTGGCGGTGGCAGCGAAGGTTACCGGCAAACCGGTGCGCTGCGTATTCGGCAGAAGAGAGGATATGGAGTACACCTCCAAGCGCCATCCGTCGTATTGTCATTACCGGGCTGCGGTGAAGGACGGCAAAGTGACCGCCATCGACGCGGACGTCATCTACAACGCGGGAGCGTATTCGACGCTCTCGGCGGTGGTGCTGCAGCGAGGCCTGATCGCGGCGCCTGGCATTTACAATATTCCGAACATTCGGATCCACGGCACGGCGGCGAAGACCAATACCACGCCATCCGGCGCTTACCGGGGTTTTGGCGGACCGCAGACCTTCTTCGCGGTGGAGACGCTGATGAACCACATCGCGAGGGAGCTGGGCGTGGACGCGCTGGCTTTCAAGGAAATGCACATCGCAAAGCAGGGCGACCTGACCTCCACCGCCGGCCGGTATCATTTCCCGGTGCCGGTGAAGGAGATGATCGAAGAAGTGGACGCCGCGTGCGATTACCGGAAGAAACGGGCAGAATATGCCTCTCCTCAGACCGGAAGATACCGCCGCGGCATCGGGATGTCCATGTATTTCCACGGGGCAGGCTTTACCGGTTCCGGTGAGCGCGACCTGATCAAGGCGGTGGCGAAGCTCCGGAAGTATTCGGATGACACGGTGGAGATCCTGGCTGCTAACGGCGACATCGGTCAGGGCGTGCGCACCACATTTTCCAAGATCGTGGCCCACGAGCTGGGCCTTCCGCTGGAGCGGGTGATCTTCGAGCATCCGGACACCGGGCGGGTCCCGGACTCCGGGCCGACGGTGGCTTCCCGGTCGCTGATGGTGGTCGGCGAGCTGCTCCGGCGGGCGGCGATCCATCTGAAGGAGATCTGGGCCGACGGTAAGGAACAGGAGGTCGAAGAGCGCTTCAAAGAGCCGGATTTCGTGCTTCCGTTCTCCATTGAAACGTTCGAGGGCGATGCCTATCCGACCTTTGCGTGGGCCGTGAATGCCATTGAGCTGGAGGTGGATACCTATACGGGCGTCGCGAAGGTACTGGGCGCGTGGGGCGATTTCGATATCGGAACTCCCGCGGATTACAACGTGGCCCTGGGACAGATGGAGGGCGGCTTCCTCCAGGGCATCGGCTACGCGTCCATTGAGAAGATGGATTACAATCAGTACGGGCGGATCCGCAACAATTCCTTCTCGGACTATCTGATCCCGACCACGATGGACGTGCCGAAGCTGGTCTGCATGTTCCATGTAGAAAAATATCCGGACGGGCCTTACGGTGCGAAGGGCGCCGGAGAGGTGCCGCTGGTCGGCGCTCCGGCGGCCTATGTGGACGCCATGGAGCAGGCGCTGGGCGGCATTCCCCTGAATCATGCGCCGTTCACGGCGGAAGACACCCTGGCGGCGATCCGAAAGGAGGCGATCTGAATGGATGCGATTCGTTTTACGCTGAACGGCGCGGAAGTATCCTATGCCGGCAGTGCGGCGGACCGCCTGCTGGACGTATTGAGAAATAACTACCGCTGCACTTCGGTCAAATGCGGCTGCAGGGAGGGCGAGTGCGGGGCCTGTTCCGTGCTGATGGACGGCGTGCTGGTGAATTCCTGCTGCGTCGCCATGGGCGCGGTGGAAGGCGCGGAGATCGTGACACTCGAGGGATACCGGGAGACGAAGCGCTTCGCGGCCCTCGCGGACGCCTACGGACAGGTCTCCGCGGTCCAGTGCGGCTTCTGTATTCCGGGCATGGTCCTGGCATCCGAGGCGCTTCTTGCGAAGAATCCCCATCCGACGGAGGAGGAGATCCGGGAAGGCCTTTCCGGAAATCTGTGCCGCTGCACGGGCTACAATGCCATCGTAAATGCGGTGGCCATCGCGGCAAAGGAGGGCGACGGACTATGGTAAATGGAAGAAGTGCGGCCTCCCTTCAGGAGGCGCTTAAGATCCGGGCAAATGAGAAGGTCGTGCCCTACGCGGGCGGAACGGATCTGATGGTGGAAAACCGGAAGGACGTGACCTACCTGTTCCTCGGAAAAGTGCCGGAGCTGCGGCAGATCACTGCGGATGACGAGTATGTCCGGATCGGCGCGGCCGTGACCTTTACGGAGGCGCTGGAGAGCCCGCTCGTGCCGGCTCTGATGAAGGAAGCGGTGGCGAAGATCGCTGCCCCCGCCATCCGCAATGCCGGGACCTTCGGCGGAAACCTGGGCAACGGCTCCGCCAAGGCGGATTCGGTCCTCATTGAATTTGTCTCGGACGCGAAGCTGCGCCTGGTATCGGTAAGGGGCGAGCGCGTCGTGGATGTGGACGCGTTCTATCTCGGCCGGAAGAAGCTGGATCTCATGGAGGACGAGCTGATCGCGGAGATCTGGCTGCCGAAAGAGGGCCTTGAGCACTATTATTACGAGAAGGTCGGAGGACGGAATGCCCTGGCCATCTCCCGGATCTCCTTTGCCGGCGTCTATGGCGAGAAGGACGGGAAGATCACGAAGTGTGCCTGCGCCTTCGGCGCGGTGGCAGATACGGTGCTCCGTTATCGGGATCTTGAGGCGATGCTGATCGGCAAGACCAAAGAGGAGGCGAAGGCGGAGAAAGAGGCCTTCCTCGCTGCCTACGCGGATCGCATGGTGCTCACGCAGGGCCGCGTCAGCGCCGAATACCGCAAAGACGTGTGCCTGAATCTTCTCAGGGCGTTCCTTGAGAAGTTCGGAATCTGAAGAAACATTATCCCGGTATGTTCCGGGAAGAGAGGAGCCGCGGGCAGCGCCGGATAAGCCGGAGGCGCCCCGCCGGTTTCCGGAAGGAAGAATACGGTCCTGTATGTCAGAACATGACATGCAGGGCCGTATTTTCCGGATATTTATGCTTCGGGATTCAGGATCACCGCGGAGCCGTGGAGATCGCACAGCGGGACCAGCGGCAGCGGGCCGTGGAGCGCTTCATAGGCCTCCACGGCTTTTTTTGCGCCGCGGAAGCGGGTGTTTCCATAGTCGTGGAGCAGGATCATGCCGCCTTTTGCGAGCCTTGGGCAGAAATACTCGAGGCCGGCGAGGATCGGGGCGTAGAGATCGGCGTCCAGGCTGACGAAGGCGTAGGTGACGCCGCTTAACCCTTCCGCCGTTTCCGGGAAAAAGCCTTTCTCAAAATGCGCCTTTTCCGGGAAGGGGAGGCGCGAGCGCACCGCTTCGACGCTCGTGTCGCCGAAGTCACCTTCCGCGGCGCGCGAGGTCTGAAGCTCCTTCTCCTGCGTGATATCCCGGTCGTCGAAGCCGGTGAAGGTGTCGAAGAGATAGAGCTCCCGCTCCGGGAAGAGGGCGTTCAGCTTCCAGGCGAGATCCCCTTTGTAGACGCCCAGCTCGGCGGTCTCTCCGGGGATCTTCTGCTCCTCCACCCGCTGCGCGAGGCGCAGAAGGGTGGCGGAGCGGACGTCGACCGTCTCATAGAGGCTCTTCAGGGTGAGGATCTCCCCGTAAAAGCCCAGCGAGAGCAGCTGGGAACGGAGCTCTTTGGTGCGGCCGTCGTCGATAATCCCGGTGAGGATCGTGTCCGGACGCATCGCGACGGCCTCTTCCATGGAGAGGATCGGCAGTGCGCCGTGCAGCGGGTGGCGGAAGACCGTGCCCCGGAGCGTTTCGCTGTTGTCCGCGAGGGCCAGCAGCTCGTAGGTGCTGTGATTCAGAAGTCCCGCGGCGGAGCGGCCGAACTGGCCGGCGCCGGCGATGATGAGTGCCTTTTTCATATCAGGGAAACCTCACAGGATCATTCTTATCTGTTTATTTTACTGAAGCAGGGCAATTCCTGCAAGTGACGGTTCCGGAATCTTTCCGCGAAAGGAAGGAAAGCTCTGAATTGTTC
>ONST01000165.1 GCA_900320575.1 uncultured Eubacteriales bacterium | reverse complement strand
CGGATCGACTGGACGACGGACCGGCCGGACCTGCTTGACTGGGACGGTATTCTGCAGGAAACGGTCCCGGAGTACGGAACGGAGATGCACCTCATCGCGGAATATACGCTGGAGAGCGAGACGCTTTCGGAAAGCTGCGCGATCACTGTTTTCCCGAAAGAGATGACGGAGGCGGAACGGTTCACTGCCGGGATCCGCAGGAAGATCCGGGAAGAAAACCATACGTCCGACGAGGTGCTTGCCCTGCCGGAGGAGGCGGACGGAAAGAAGCTCAGCTGGTCCCGAAAACAGAGCCGGGCGGGAGGGCTGCTGTTCCTGCTGAGCCTTCTGGCGGCGCTTCTTCTGCCCTCTGTCTTCCGGAAACGGAGGGAGGAAGAACTGGAAAAGAGGGAGGCGGAGCTTCGGATCGATTATCCGCAGATCCTCAGCCAGCTGGTGCTCTTTCTGGGTGCGGGTTTAAGCCTCCGGGGCGCGGTCTTCCGGATCGCAGAGCTGTATGCTGGGCGCCTTGCACGCGGCGGCGGGATCCGGCCGGGTTTCGAGGAGTTCCGGATCCTGCGGGAGGAGCTGAAGAACGGTGTGCCGGAGACGGAGGCCTATGAGCGGCTCGGAGCGCGAGCCGGCGAGGCACATTACCGGGCGCTTTCGGTCCTTCTGATCCAGAATCTCAAAAAGGGCGGACCGGAATTTTTCCTGATGCTCCGCAAGGAGGCGGAGGATGCCATGGGGGAGCGGCGGAGAGCGGCCCGGATCGCCGGAGAGAAGGCCGGAACGAAGCTTCTGCTGCCAATGGTGGGCATGCTGGCGGTCATTATGGGGATCGTCACGGTGCCGGTCTTTTTCTCGCTCTGACAGAAATCCGGGCCGGGAGATCAGGGCGCGGATACCTGCCGGAATACCCGGTCTTCCCGCGGCTTCGGATCCCTGTATGCGGTGTGAGAGGAGCAGGACGCAATGGGGATAGCTCTTGACGGATGTCCGGAATGCTGATATGTTTTCCATGAAAGCCGGTGCGGGCTTGCAAAGTACGGAACAGGCCGCAGGCTGCTTCTGGAAAACACAGACATAGGATCATTTCTGCTTTCCCGCGGAGGAGACCGGAACCGCTGCGCATGGTCCCTCTTCCCTGAAGTGGATGCAGAACGGTATCTGGACGAGAGCTTTATCATGGATATTTTAAAAGAACTGAATAAACGGATCCTGCTGTTCGACGGCGGGATGGGAACGCTCCTGCAGGAAGCCGGTCTTTCCGCCGGGGAACTTCCGGAGACCTGGAATCTGCTGCATCCCGAAACAGTCCGCGGGATCCACCGGGACTATCTGGCTGCCGGAGCGGATATCGTGACGACCAATACCTTCGGGGCGAATGCACTGAAATACCCGTCCTCAGGAGCATATGATCTGGCGGAGATCGTGAAAGCAGCGGTCTCCCTCGCAAAGGACGCGGTGCGGGAAGCCGGCCACGGAGCGGTAGCCCTCGATCTCGGACCGACGGGAAAACTGCTGGAGCCGATGGGAGAGCTCTCCTTCGAGGACTGCGTCCGCCTGTACGCGGAGGTGGTCCGCATCGGAGCAGCCGCCGGAGCGGATCTCGTCCTCATCGAGACCATGAATGATATGTACGAGCTGAAGGCGGCGGTACTGGCGGCGAAGGAGAATTCGCGGCTGCCGGTCTTTGCATCAGTGGCATTTGACGGCCGGGGACGTCTGATGACGGGAGGTACGCCGGAGACGGTCACGGCGCTTCTCGAGGGACTCCGGGTGGACGTACTGGGGATGAACTGCTCCCTGGGACCGGTGCAGATGCTTCCCTCCGTCGAAAAAATGGTCCGCTGTGCCTCGATTCCGGTGATGGTGAATCCGAACGCAGGCCTTCCCCGGCAGGAAGGCGGCAGGACCGTTTATGATATCGGGCCGGAGTCCTTTGCGGACGCGGTGGAGAAGATCCTTGATCTCGGAGTCTCCGCTGTCGGAGGCTGCTGCGGCACGACCCCGGAGTATATCCGGGAGCTGCACGCGCGTATTTCCGGAAGGAGGCCGCCGGTCATTCTTCCGAAAGAAGAAACGGTCGTGACCTCTTACTGCTCGGCAGTGCAGATCGGGGACGATCCGGTCATCGTCGGAGAACGGATCAATCCGACCGGCAAGAAGCGTCTGCAGGCAGCTCTGCGCGAAGCGGATCTCGATTACCTGACAGATCTCGGTTTTTCCCAGATGGAGAGCGGTGCGCATATTCTGGATGTCAATGTGGGGCTGCCCGATATCCGGGAAGGGGACATGATGGAGGCCGCGGTCCGGGAACTGCAGAGCGTGCTGGAGCTGCCGCTGCAGATCGACACCTCGGATCCTGCCGTACTGGAGCGGGCACTGCGGATCTACAATGGCAAGGCGCTGATCAATTCGGTCAACGGGAAGCAGGAGAGCATGGACGCGGTCTTTCCCATCGCGGCGAAATACGGCGGAGTGCTCGTGGCGCTGACACTGGATGAAGACGGGATCCCTGCGGACGCGAAGGGCCGTTTCCGGATCGCGGAAAAGATCGTTCGGGAGGCACAGAAATACGGGATCCCGAAGAAGGACCTGCTGATCGATACGCTCTGCCTGACCATCAGTTCTGATCCGGAGGGGGCGAAGACGACGCTTGCGGCCCTGCGCAGGGTGCGCACGGAGCTGGGCGTCGGGACCATCCTCGGCGTCTCCAATATTTCCTTCGGACTGCCGCAGCGGGAGATCGTAAGCGCTGCGTTTCTGACCATGGCGCTGGACGCGGGGCTTGGCGCTGCGATCATGAATCCCAATTCGGACGCCATGATGCGCTCCTACCGGGCGTACCGCGCCCTTTCCGCGAAGGACGGGAACTGCGCGGACTACATCGACGCCTACCGGGATTACACGCCTCCGGCGCTGAAAACGGCACCTTCTGTTCCGAAAACCGGGAAAACGGACAGTTCTGCGGGTCCGCCGGCGGAGGGCGCGGCCGGGGAACTGGCCCGCTGTGTGGAACAGGGGATGAAGGAGCAGGCGGGAAAGGCCGCGGAGGAGGCGCTCCGGAGCAGAGAGCCGCTTCCGCTTATCCGCGAAGTCATGATCCCTGCCCTTGACCGCGTGGGAAAAGGCTTTGAATCGGGCAGGCTGTTTCTGCCGCAGCTGCTCATGAGCGCGGAGGCCGCGAAGGAAGCCTTCGAAGTGATCAAGGGCGCTATGCCGGAAAAAAGCGCGGGAGATTCCGCAAAGCGGGTGATCCTGGCGACAGTGAAGGGGGATATTCACGATATCGGGAAGAACATCGTGAAGGTGCTCCTTGAAAATTACGGATTCGAGGTGCTGGATCTCGGAAGAGATGTGGCTCCGGAGCGGATCGCCGCGGCTGTGAAACAGGAAGGGATCCGTCTGGTAGGACTCTCAGCTCTCATGACTACGACGGTCGCCAGCATGGAGGAGACGATCCGGCTGCTCCGCCGGGAGACTCCGGAGGTGAAGATCATCGTGGGAGGCGCGGTCCTGACGCAGGAGTACGCGGACCAGATCGGGGCGGATGCCTACGGCGCGGACGCGATGGCGACGGTCGCCTATGCCCAGGAGCTGTTCGGTGAAGAAGGAGGGGCGCTGTGAAAGATTTCTGGATCCGTCTGGCGCCGCACCGGAGAGCGGCGGTTTTGGAACTGTTTTTTGTCTATTTCGAGCTGGGGGTCGCGGTCATTTTGCTGGGCTCTGTGCTGCCGGAGCTGCGGGAGAACAACGGCCTGAGCTACGCGCAGAGCGGAAATCTGCTCTCCGTGCAGTCGATCGGGTTTCTTCTTGTGGGACTTGTGACAGGGACCGCAGTTCTGAAGGCCGGGATGAAGCGGGCATACGTGCTGTTCATCGCGGCGCTTCCTGCCGGGCTTCTGATGCTGATCGCGGGAGGCCCTTATGCGTTCCTGCTGCTGGCGATGCTTCTTGTCGGAGTATCCAAGGGAGCCATTACCGACTACAATAACCGGGTCATGAGCGACTATGCTGACGGAGCGGCTGCGCCGCTCAATGTCCTGCATATGTTCTTTGCGGCGGGGGCCTGCCTCGCACCGTTTCTCGCGCTGCTGACGGCTTCTCTTTTCGGCGGAAAAGGGTGGCTGGCCGCGCTCTTTTTCGCGTTCCTGCTGGCTGCCGCGGCGGTCGTTTTCGGCCTTTTTGTGAAAATGGATCTGAAAAGCGTCTCCGCTTCTGCGGCAGAGACGGCCTCTCCGGGCCCGGAAAAGGGGCTCGGCTTCTTCCGGGATCCGCTGTATCTATGGACGCAGCTGATGGGAATCTGCGATCAGGCGCTGGAAGCGTCGCTCATGGGATGGCTCACGACCTTCTATCTGAATTCCGGGGTGATCGGAAGCCGGACCGCCCAGCTGGTGACCTCGCTTTTGTGGTTTGCGTTCCTGGCAGGGCGGTTCCTGTGCAGCCTGATCGCGGGAAAGTGGCGGCCTTCCAGGATGCTGCTTTTTATGGGCTGCGGATCGGCGCTCTTTATGACGCTGCTCTGCGCGGCGGGCAGCGCTCCCCTTCTGCTTGCGGCTACCATCGGTCTTGGACTCTGCCTTTCGGGCGTCTACGGGACGGCGGTATCCAACGCGAGCCATATTTTCTCAGAATATCCGTCGGCGATGGGGCTTTATGTGACCATCTCCGGTATCGGCGGTGCGGCGGCTCCGGCGCTGATCGGTCTGGTCGCGGACCGCAGTTCGGTGCGTGCCGGCTTCGTGGTGCTGGCAGTGCTTGCCTGCGTGCTGGCACTGGCCGTTATCATGAATCTCCTTCTTCTCGCTCGCAGAAAATAAACAGACAGTAACCGAAAGAAAGCGTTCCGTATCGGCCCGGACCGGCCGGCGGAACGCTTTTTCTCTGTTTTGCACGAAAAATCCAACGCGGATTTTGTGAAATATTCGGGGTTGCATCCATCCATTTTCCTTCGTATACTGCTCACATGATCCGGGAAGCGCACAGCAGGGCGCATCCCGAAGGCCCCGGAAGGCACCGCTCTCAATGGCTGCTTTTTCGGATAGGCAGGACTTCTGATCTGTCTCCGGCGGATTTCGCCGCAGTTCTCCCGGCCGGTTCCGGCCGCTTTTTCAAAAACTACCGGAAGCACAGGCGGAGATTCTGCGCGGAATTATAAATGTGACATATAAAATGCTTTAGAAAGGGGGTGCAGCAATGAACGAGCTTCAGGAATTCTGGATGGATGAGGAAGGTGTGGCGGTCGTCGAGATCGTCCTGATTCTTCTCGTGCTGATCGCCATGGTACTGATGTTCAAGCAGCAGATCATGAGCGTTCTCAAGAACATTCTGGGCAAAGTATCGAGTCAGAGCAATTCTGTCTGAGCCTTTGCGGCAGGGCGCAGGGCGGCGCTTTGGGGACCGTCCTGCGTCACCGTTCCGGTCGTAACATTACGACCGAAGGCAGGGCGGCGCTTTGGAACTGTCCTGTGTCACTGGGCCTGCGAAGAGAGGGGGCAGATCATGCAGAAAAGGGGCAGTATTACCATTTATGCGGCACTGGCGCTGACGGTGCTGATCACGGTCCTTAGCGGCCTTATCTGGTCGGTGAAGGTGCAGGCCGGGCGGATGGAGGCGGCGAATGCCGCCGAGCAGGCCCTGTTCTCGCTTCTGGCCCACTATGACCGGGAACTGTTCGCGGATTACGGACTTCTCTTTGTGGACGGCGGCTGCGGGACCGCAGAACTGCGTCTGGATGCCTGCGGGGATTTCCTGGAGGATTCCATGTCCTTTATTCTGAGACCGAACCGGGAGAGGGAACTTCTGGGAGGGAAAAACCTGCTGGATCTGTCTCTTGCGGAACTCAGCTTTACCGGCTATACGCTCGCCACGGATCTCGACGGCAGGATCCTCGCGGAGCAGGCGGTATCCTGCATGAAAGACACCGGGGCGATGGAGCTGTATGCCTCTTTGCGCGACCGGATCCGGAACGGAGCGGAGACCGCGTCCATGCAGAAAGAGGAGGGGACAGGGATCTACGAGGGCGGAGAGGAGATCCCGGAGACCTTAACGGACCCGGTGCCGGTATCTCCCGCTGCTCCGGGCGGAGCGGAAGAGGCCGGGGCGGGCGGAGAAGGGACAGCTGTCCCGGCGGAAAAGCCCGATGAGAGCTGGAAGGAGGTGCTGCCGGCGATCATACGGCTCCGGCAGACGGGCTTTTTTCAGCTGGCCGTCCCGGATGCGTCAGCAATTTCTGACCGCAGCGTAAAGCGTGCGGAGCTCCTTTCCGGAAGACATACCGAGCGCGGGATCGGGGTCATTTCCATGACCATGGATACCGACACCACCGAAAATCATCTGCTGCTTGCCGCCTATCTGGTCTCTCATCTGCAGCACTACGGTCAGAAGAAGACCGGCGCCGGTCTGCAGTACCAGCTGGAGTACCTGATCGGAGGCAGCACCCGCGACGCCGACAACCTGGAGCGCGCCCTCCGTGAGCTTCTGCTTCTCCGGTGCGCGGCGAATATCCTCTCCATTTACCGGATCCCGGAGGTAAAAGAGGCGCTTGAGACAGCGGCGAATTCCATCGCGCTCCTGCTTCTGCAGCCGGAGCTGGAAAGCGTGCTCCTGCCGGTCCTGGCCTCCGGCTGGGCGCTGGCCGAGAGCATCGTGGATATTCGGGGACTTCTGTCCGGGAAACGGATCCCGGCAGTGAAGTCCTCAGGGACCTGGCAGGTAAATGTAAAGGATATTCCTGTTTTATTTACAGATCCGGACAGCCTGATGAAGGGGTCGGAGAGCGGGATCAGTTATCCGGAATACCTGGGCGTGCTGCTGGTCTTAAGGAGCGGACAGACCCTGCGGACCCGGATGATGGATATGATCGAGTGCGCGGTGCGGGGAAGGGGAAGGGCGGATTTTCGTCTGGATCACTGCCTCGACGCGGTGGCATTTGAAGCCTCCGTGCGGTCCGAAGGCAGCATTTCCCTGAAAGTGACGAAGGATGGCGGATACCGGCAATGAAGAAAACGGACTGGAAAAACGGATCACTGACCCTGGAGAGCGCACTTGTTCTGCCGCTGTTTTTCTTTACTGTGGTGACGCTGGCGTCCTTTATGGACGCAGTGGGGCTGCAGACCAGAACGAATCTCAGCCTGCTCGGGCAGGCGGAGCGGACGGCGCTCATGGCCGGCGCGGCGGGAGAACTGGCGGGGCGGGGAGAAAAGGATTTCTGGATCGATCTCTCCTATACAGAGCCCTTCACCTGCGGGTACGGGCTGCTTCCGGTCCCGAAGCTGAAGATCGCCGTGCGCGCGCGGGTATATCCCTGGATCGGCGGGACGATCCCGTTGAGCGCAGGAGCGGCTGAGGGCAGCGGGGGAATGGTCCTGGTGACGGACAATCAGGAGGTCTATCACACCCATGCGGACTGCACGCACCTGGATCTGACGATCATCGAAACGACAACAGAGCAGGTGTCCTCCCTACGAAGCCGCGACGGCTCACGCTATAAGCCCTGCAGAGGATTTCCGAAGGGCTACACCGGAAAGGTCTATGTGACGGCGGAAGGCACATACTATTACCCGTCTCTTGATTATGCGGCCCTGACACGGCATGTGCACCTGGTGGACGCAGCGGATCATCCGGAACTGAAGGAATGTGAGCGCTGCCGCGCCAGGGAGGCGTCCTGAGCGCGCAGACGGCCGCGGAAGCGGCAGCGCTTCTCCTTCTTGGCGTGAACGGCGTCCGGGATATTGAGCGGAAGGAGATCTTTCCGGAACTGACGCTTCTGTCGGCGCTTCCCGGTCTCGTCTACTGTCTGGGCTTTCGGGAAGAGACACTGCGGGAGGTGCTGCCGGCCCTTCTGCCCGGGATCGCGCTGCTTTTATTTGCGGCCGTATCCTCCCAGAGTATCGGATGCGGAGACGGGATCCTGACGCTGGTCCTCGGCCTGTACTTACGTGCGCGCACGCTGGTCCTGAGCCTGATGCTCGGCTTTTTCGGGGCTGCGGTGTGGGCAGGGATCCTGCTCCTGAAGAAGCGCAGAGGGAGCGACAGTCTTCCCTTTGTTCCGCTGCTCCTGACAGGTTATGTACTGGTACTGCTCTGCAGGCTCCTGTAGGAGCCTTTGACAAGAGTGACAGAGGTCTTGTGACGGAAAGGGGACAGCGGATGAGAGCGAAGCGGTCAGTTTTGACAGGAGGATTCCTGACGGTCGAGGCAGCGGTCCTTATGCCGGTGCTGCTCGCGGTCGTCTTTTACGGACTCTATCTGGCATTTTATCTGCATGACCGGAATGCTGTTTTCGCTTCCGCGGCAGAACAGGCGGTTTCCGGCAGGGAGCAGGAAGCTCCGGTCACGGCCGGCGGCAGTGAGCCTTCGTTTTCCAGGACGGAAAGCCGGAGCGAAAGGATGATCGCCTACAGCGGAAAGACTGTTTTCTATACCGGCCGCGAATTCGGAGCCTATGAGGGGACGTGCAGATACCGGAAGCTGGAGCCGGCGAAGGAGCTGCGGAGGGCGCAGGGGATCCAAAGGCTCCGGGAGGATCAAAAGGCAGAAGACGGATAAGTACAGCCAGGTGCATACCGGATCGCTCCGGACGTTCCGGCCGAAGGAATAAGGGGCGCATCCGGTTCCGGACAGACATATCGAGGGAAAGAACGGAGAAACAGGCAATGGAAAAATCAAAACAGAGCGGAGATGCGGTGCCGCAGGGAGTCTACAGAAGGAGCATGAACCGGAGCAGGCTGGTCTTTACCTCAAAGGAGCTGACGCCGGATGCGTTTGCCATGCATATGCTGGAGGCGAACCACATCCCGGGCATCCTGGAGAGCACCTTTTCCTATATGGATTCGAGCATGCAGCAGAGCTTCGATGTGACCTCGCACCAGCCGCTCACGGCTTTTGAGCACCGGCTCAGCCATGCGGATATGATCCGCATCTGGGAAGGTGTGCTGGCCCTGACCTCCGAGCTGGACCGCTACCTGCTGGATGGCCGGCACCTTCTGCTTCAGCCGGAATATCTCTTCTTCGGCGGGAAAAAACGGCAGCTGAAGGCCTGCTATATCCCGTTTTTTGAGCGCGGGCTGCCGGAGCAGCTGGAGGAACTGGCGGAATACGCGCTTGCGCAGGCATTTCCTGAGGACCGGCGGGCGATCGTTCTCGCCTACCGCGTCCGGAACGCGGCGGCAGGCGGAGAGCTTGATATGGCGGAGCTTCGCAGGATCCTCCTGGAAGAGGAGGCGGATCTCCGCGAAGAGGAACCGCCGGAAGAGGAGACGTATTCCCGCTTCCCGGAAGAGCAGAAGGAACAGAAGAAGCGTTCCTCCGGAAAAATGCTCACGGCGGCGGTCCGGCTGACACTGTTCCCGGAAAAGGCCACTGTGACGGCAGCTCTCGCGGCAGCCATGGCATTTCTGGCAATGTATGCGATCCGGCACCGGCGCGCCCTCTCGACGGATCTGCCCTTTCTCCTGGGCCTGGGCGCATTGACAGCAGTTCTGCTCCTGGTCTCAGCCGTGAACCGCTGGAGAGAACACGCTGCAGAGCGCGCTGCGGGGGTCGGAAATGAAAAAAAAGGCGCCGGACGAGCCGCCCGGGAAACGGATCTGCCGGAGGCGGCGTATCTTCAGCCGCCGGTTCTGCCGGCCCGGGGAGACGGACGGAGCATGCTTCTGGCGGATCCCGGAAAAGATGATTTCCTGCCTCCCCGGGAGGACGGCAGCGATTATACGATCCAGCTGCCGCCCTCCGGGGGAGCAAGTCCGGATCTGCTGCGCCTGGTTCCGGAAGGCGAAGGAGAGATCCTCTTCCTCGAATGCCGGGACGTTCTGATCGGGAAAAGTCCGGAACTTGCGGATTTCTGCATCGCGGATCCGGCGGTCAGCCGGGTACATGCGAAGATCAGCTACCGCGACGGGCGCTATTATCTGCGGGATCTGGGATCGAGGAACGGGACCTGTATCGGGGAGCATCTACTCGTGGGGGATGAAGAACGGCAGGTCGCCGTCGGAGACCTGATCCGCTTTGCGGAATGCCGGTACCGGACAGAGGTCTCCTGATCATGGAAACTGTGCGGCAGAAACGGCAGCGAGAAGCTTCCGCCAAAAAGGCCGCGTCCGGAAAACCGTTTCGCAAAAAGATCATGCCCGGAAATCCGGCAGGCAGGCGGAAATCCGGCAGACAGGCCGGCCGGGCGGAAAGGTGCGGGAAGCGGCTCAGGGCAGCGTCGTGTCCTCCGCCGGCTCCGCAGGTCTCCGGTACAGAAGAAGGGTCAGCAGGAAGCCTCCGGCGAGACCGCCGACGTGTGCTGCATTTGCGACGTCCGGGGAGGTGAAACCGAAGTACAGCGCGAAAAAGAGCATGATGAGAAGCTGCCGGAGCGTGAGCCCCTGTACCCGTCCCCGGTTCCGGAGCAGGACGTAAAGAACGCCGCCGATGACCGCGAAGACCACGCCGGAGGCGCCGACAGAGACCGAGCTGCCCGCGCTGCGTATCTGCAGGGCATAGTGGACCAGATTTCCGGCAAGACCTCCGCCGAGAGCCGTGATCAGGAAGCGCACGCGTCCGGTCTGTGTCTCCAGGACCGAGCCCATCACGTAGAGCAGCAGCATATTGTTGAGCAGGTGGCGGATTCCGGCGTGCAGGAACATGGAGGTGAACAGTCTCCAGTACTCTCCCCGGGCGATCAGGGGCGGATAAGCGCCGCCGCAGTCGATAAGAACGGCAGTTTCCAGGGTGCTTCCGTGAAGCTCCGCCAGCACGAAGGCCGCGATATTCAGTGCGATGAGCCCGGCAGTGACGGCCGGAAGCGGTCGGTTGTTTTCCATAACGGCAGTTCGCTTTCTTGACAAACCCCTTCTTTGTGATATCGTTATTTTCAGAAAGAAAACGGGAAGCCGCCGGGCAGAACGCCCGGTCCGGGCAGGATGCGGAAACCTCTGTATCCGGCGCCCGGAGATCCCCGTTACAAAGGAGGAACAAAGGATGGCCGATTGTATTTTCTGTATGCTGGCAAATGGTGAGATCCCCACTGCTACCCTGTATGAAGACGGGGAATTCCGGGTGATCATGGACGCGAATCCCGCCACGAAGGGACATTGCCTGATCCTGCCGAAAGCCCATTATGCGAATATTTACGAGATGCCCGAGGATCTCACGGGCCGGGCGTTCGTGCTGGCGAAGCGCATGGCGGGACGCCTGACGGAGGCTCTCGGCTGCGACGGCTTTAATCTCGTGCAGAATAACGGCGAGGAGGCCGGCCAGACGGTCTTCCACTTCCATATCCACCTGATCCCGCGCTATAAAGGCGGGGAGCGGATCGTCGCCAACTGGACGCAGACTCCGCTTCCGGAGGAGTGGAAGGACGAGGTCCTTGCGAAACTCTCGTAAGGCGCAGCTTCGGGCGGACCGCCTGCAGAACATGTAAAACCGGCTGAAACGGCAGCGTGACCGGGTTTCCGGACCTCTCACAGGCGTTCAGCCGGTTTTGTGTTTCATGCGGGTCTCAGTGTCAGTCCCGCTTCAGCCGGTTCTCCTCGATCAGCTCCGTGATGACGGCGATCGCGTCCCGGCTCTTGTTTTCTTCCATGGCTTTTACGTAAGAGGCGCTGTCCTCCCGGAGCTTCCGCACGGCGGCGACGAGGGTCTCAGTCGTGACCGTCTCCTCCTCCATGACCATGGAGAAGCCCTGTTTTGCAAAGGAATTCGCGTTGAGGATCTGGTCTCCGCGGCTGGCCTTTGCGGAGAGCGGGATCAGAAGATTCGGCTTTCTGAGCGCCAGGATCTCACAGATCGCATTGGCGCCGGCCCGGGAGATCACCAGATCCGCAAGCGCGAAGAGATCCGGCAGTTCTTCCGAAATATACTCATACTGCAGATAACCGCCGGTTCCGGTCAGGGATTCGTCCATTTTTCCTTTCCCGCACAGATGGATGATATCGAACTCCGGGAGGAGCTCCGGCAGCGCGGCCCGAACGGCGCTGTTGACGGCAGCGGCGCCTAAGGAACCGCCCACCACAAGAATGACGGGCTTTTCTCCGGCAAGGCCCGTAAAGGCGAGAGCCTTCTCCCTGCTTCCGTTCAGAAGTTCGCTGCGGATCGGGGTCCCGGTGTGCACGGCCTTGCCCGCGGGCAGATCTTTGACCGTTTCGGGGAAGTTGCAGCAGATCACCTTCGCCGCCGGCACGCAGAGCTTATTGGCAAGGCCCGGCGTCATGTCCGATTCGTGGCAGATCACCGGGATCTTCAGCGCATGGGCGGCGCGTACTACGGGGACGGAGACGAAGCCGCCTTTGGAAAATACGATATCCGGGCGGATCTGCCGCAGGAGCTTCCCCGCGTCGAAGAGCCCTTTGATCACCCGGAAGGGATCTGTGAAGTTCTTCAGGTCGAAATACCGGCGCAGCTTGCCGGTGGAGACTTCATAGTAGGGGATATGGCAGTCGCCGATCAGCTTCTTCTCGATGCCGTCGCGGGAGCCGATATAGGAGACTTCGTATCCGAGCTCCTGAAGGCGGGGAAGAAGAGCGATATTCGGGGTCACGTGTCCGGCGGTCCCGCCGCCGGTCAGAACGATTTTTTTCATGGATGCGTCCTCTCTCGGGGAAAAGTATGTTATACTTATACTACCTTACTATACCACTTTGATTCAAGCGGAAAAAGGAGGAACCCCATGCTGCTGACCTTTATCGGAGCGGACCACGAAGTGACCGGAAGCTGCCATCTGCTGCAGGCGGCGGGCAAAAACATCCTGATCGACTACGGCATGCGCCAGGGAACCTGTACCTTTGAAAATGTCCCGATCCCGGTGACCGCCGGCGAGATCGATTATGTGCTCCTGACACATGCGCATATCGATCATTCCGGTCTTCTGCCGCTTCTTTACGCGAAGGGTTTCCGCGGAGCGGTCCTCGCGACGAATGCGACGGTGGATCTGTGCAATATCATGCTCCTCGATTCCGCCCATATCCAGGAATTTGAGGCGGAGTGGCGGAACCGCAAGGGTATGCGGAAGGGCGAGGAACCCTATGTGCCGCTCTATACCACGGAGGACGTCACCCGCCTGCTCCGGCATTTCAAGGGCTTTTCCTATGGGAAGGAGTATCAGGTCTGTCCGGGGATCCGGATCCGTTTTACGGATGTGGGACACCTTCTGGGATCTTCCGCCGTGGAAGTATGGGCGGAGGAGAAAGGAATCACGAAGAAGCTGATCTTCTCGGGAGATGTGGGAAATATCAATCAGCCGCTGATCAAAGATCCGGCCCCGATCCGGGACGCGGATTATCTGCTGATCGAGTCTACCTACGGAGACCGGACGCACGGGGAGCGCGTCGATTACGTGGAACAGCTCGCCGCTGTGCTCCAGCGGACCTTCGACCGCGGGGGAAATGTGGTGATCCCCTCCTTTGCGGTGGGCCGTACGCAGGAGATCCTCTATTTCCTGCGGCAGATCAAGGAGGAGAAGCGCGTCGCCGGACACGAGAACTTCCGGGTCTACGTGGACAGTCCGCTGGCGGTGAAGGCCACCAGCGTCTTCAATGAGAATACCGCCGAGTGCTTTGACGAGGAGGCGGAGGCCCTTCTGGCGAAGGGGGTCAACCCGATCAGCTTCCCGGGGCTTACGCTGGCCATCACTTCGGACGAATCGAAAGAGATCAATTTCGTACGGGAGCCGAAGGTGATCATTTCCGCCAGCGGCATGTGCGAGGCGGGACGCATCAAGCATCACCTGAAGCACAATCTCTGGCAGAAGAACGCCACCATTCTCTTCGTGGGCTATCAGGCGGTCGGAACGCTCGGACGGTCGATCGTCGAGGGAAATAAGACTGTCAAGCTCTTCGGGGAGTCCATCCAGGTGGCGGCGGAGATCTGCCAGCTGCCGGGCATTTCCGGTCATGCGGACCGGGACGGCCTCATAAGATGGGCAGGGGGCCTGGAAAGACCGCCGGTGAAGACGTTCGTCGTCCACGGTGAGGACGAGGTCACGGATTCCTTCGCGGAGACGCTGCGGAGCGAGCTGGGCTTTGACGCGGATGCGCCCTTCTCCGGCACGGTCTACGATCTTCTCGCGGGAGAATACGTGAAGCGCACCGAGGGCGTCCCTTACGTGAAGCGCGACGCCGACGGCAATCCGGTGAAGATCAACACCGCCAATGCCACCAAGGCCTACCAGCGCCTGACCAACGTCGCGGAACGGCTCATGTCCATCGTCCGCCGTTCCTCCGGCGTTTCCAACAAGGATCTGGCGCGGCTCGCGGATCAGCTCACCTCGATCTGCGACAAATGGGAGCAGTAAGGATCTGTCTTACTGCTGTGCGAGAGCGGCCTTCAGCGCGCGGGCCAGCTGATCCGGGCAGGAGGTCTCATTGCGTCCGCAGCGGGTCCCTTCGAGCTTTGCGATGACGTCCTGCGCGTCCATGCCTTCAACGAGCTTGCCGATGCCGGAAAGATTTCCGTTGCAGCCGTTGTCGAAGCGGACGTTATGGACCTTTCCGTCTTCGATGTCGAAGTAGATGCGGGTGGAGCAGGTGCCGTGTGTCTTGTACTGCATGT
>ONST01000160.1 GCA_900320575.1 uncultured Eubacteriales bacterium | reverse complement strand
GGCGATGCCGGCGATCTTCGCGTCCTGCTCGGAGATCCCCTCCACCGCGTCGATCACGATGACGACCACGTCCGCGCGCTCGACGGCCGAGACCGTGCGGATCACGGTGTAGCGCTCGAGATCCTCCTTCACCTTGCTCTTCCGCCGAAGTCCCGCCGTATCGATGAAAATATAGTCCTTCCCGCGCCAGGTCACCGCCGTGTCGATCGCGTCCCGGGTCGTTCCGGCGATATCGGAGACGATCACCCGGCTCTCTCCCAGAAGACGGTTGATGATGCTGGACTTTCCGACGTTCGGCTTTCCCACGATGGCGATCTTCGGGACGTCGCTCTCCTCTTCGGCCGCCGCTCCGGCGTCGAAGTACTTCGTGACCTCGTCGAGAAGGTCGCCGATGCCCTGGCGGTTCGCGCCGGAGATCGGCATCGGATCGCCCATTCCCAGCTGATAGAACTCATAGGTGTCCATCTGCTGCTTTTTATAGTCGTCCACCTTGTTGACCGCCAGCACGACGGGCTTGCGCGATTTGCGCAGCATGTCCGCCACCTTCAGGTCTGCGTCCTGCATGCCCTGCCGGACGTCGGTCATGAAAATGATCACGTCCGCGGTCTCGATGGCGATCTGCGCCTGCTCGCGCATCTGGCGCAGGATCACGTCGTCAGACTCCGGCTCAATGCCGCCGGTGTCCACGATCGTAAAATCGTATCCCGTCCAGTTCACGTCCGCGTAGATGCGGTCCCTGGTCACGCCCGGGGTATCTTTAATGATAGAAATATTCGAGCCTGCGAGCGCGTTAAAGAGGGTCGATTTCCCCACATTCGGTCTGCCCACAATCGCTACAATCGGTCTGCTCATAGATCTGTCTTTCCTTATCTTCTTTCGGCGGAAGTCCCAGAAGGGCCCGCACAAATTCTTCTCCTTCGCTCCCCACGGCGCGCACCGGAAGTCCGGTCTCCCGCATAACGTCCGCGACGGTCACGTCGTCGAGGAACACCTTTTCCCCGGAGCGGAGCATGTTGACCGGGATCAGCAGCTCATCGGGCAGCTCCTGCGATTCCGCAAGATACGCGCGCACCTGCCGGATGAGGTCGCCGCCCGTGACGAGTCCCGAGACCGTAATGAGCGGCCCGAAAAAATCATTTTTCACGGGAAGGACCGCCGCGCGGATCTGCGGAAACGCCGCTTCCGTCCGGGAGACTTCGGCGCGGATGGCGTCCGCAGCCAGAAATCCGGTGGCGATCAGCGTGTTCCGGGGCGGGATCTTCTCTCTCTCCGGAAGATGCTCCCCGATGGAATCGCCTGTCTCGGTGTGCAGGAGCCGCAGCATGCCGACGCCGTTTTCCAGCTGAAGATAGCCGTCGTAGCGCTCCTCCTCCGGAAGCTCCCGCCCCGCGAGAAGGTACCACTCGTCCGACGCGTGGATAAAATGGGTCGGTGTCCACTCCACCGGGGCGTCCCGGTGCTTCCCGTCCTGCGTCACGGAACGTTCGGATGTCATCTCCCAGATCCGCTCCTGCCAGCCCTCGATCTGATCGATGAGACGGCAGGCGTCCTCCTTTGTGAAGGGCTCGAGCTTCTCCAGCCCCTCCCGGAAACGGGTCAGCCCGACGGGAACGACGGAGACGCTCTGCATCTCCGGCAGATATTCCATGAGATCCGAAATGGTCCGGTCCAGCTCCGCGCCGTCATTGAAGCCCCTGCAGAGCACGATCTGCCCGTTCATGACGATATGGGCGTCCCGCAGCGCTGCGATCTTCGGGAACACGTCCCCGGCGAAGCGGTTGTGGAGCATCCGCACCCGGAGAGCGGGATTGGTGGTGTGGACGGAGATGTTGATAGGCTCCAGGCGGTAGCGGATGATCCGCTCGATATCCCGGTCCGACATATTGGTCAGCGTTACGTAATTGCCCTGCAGAAACGAAAGGCGGGAGTCGTCGTCCTTGAAATACAGCGTCTGACGCATTCCCGGAGGCATCTGGTCGATAAAGCAGAAAATGCAGCGGTTGCTGCAGGAGCGGTAATCGTCCATCAGAGAAGACTCGAATTCGACGCCGAAGTCCTCTTCCGCGTCTTTTTCGATCTCGAGCAGCGTCTCCTCTCCGCTCTCCTCGCGGATCAGGACCTGCACTTCCTCCTCAGCCATGAAGTACCGGTAGTCAAAGACATCCTCCAGCGGATGGCCGTTGACGGAGACCAGGTACATGCCGGGCTCGACGCCCATTTCCCAGGCGATGCTGTCCGGCTCCACGGAGCGGATCCGGTGTCCTTTGAGGGACATAGGCTTCTCCTTCCTCCCGTGCTGCTGCAGAATGCGCGGATGAGCGCGCGTCCTGCGCGTCCGAAAGGCCGTATCGGTCTTAGGACCTCTTCATGATACCAATTTTGCTCTGTTTTGTAAACAAGCCAAATTTCCGGAAAGCGCCTTGAACGCCCTTCCGTTAAATGTTATACTTTTTACAGGCCAAACATTTTACCTGCAGGAGGTACTCCATGCCGCACACATCCAATCAGGAACGCGTTCTTCCGCTTGCTCCTCTGAAAATTGCCTACCTTGAAGGCGCTTCCGAGATGGCACACGCCATCGACAGCTCACTGGTGAAGATGAGACGCGCGCGGGGCGCGCGGGATCCCGAGGCCGCCAAGGTCCGGGGCAACATCGAATCCACCTACCTGCTGGAGACGAAGTGCTCCCGGTACGGCACCGGCGAAGGCAAGGCCAAGATCCTCGACTCCGTCCGGGGCGTGGATCTCTTCATTCTCGCGGATGTCATGAACTACAGCATCACCTACAAGGTCTGCGGCCACGAGAACCACATGTCTCCCGACAATCATTTTCAGGATATCAAGCGGATCATCTCCGCGGCGAACGGACGGGCGCACCGCATCACGGTCGTCATGCCGTTCCTCTACGAGAGCCGCCAGCACAACCGCACCTCCCGGGAATCCCTGGACTGCGCGCTGGCGATCCAGGATCTCGCGAACTACGGCGTCTCCAATATCATCACCTTCGACGCCCACGATCCCCGGGTCATGAGTGCTGAACCGCTGCGCGGATTCGACAACTTCATGCCCACCTATCAGTTCCTGCGCGCCCTGACGAAGACCGCGCCGGATCTCAATTTCGACAACAGGCACTTCATGGTCATCAGCCCGGACGAGGGCGCCATGAACCGCGCCGTCTACTTCTCCAACATCCTCGGAGCCGATATCGGAATGTTCTACAAGCGCCGGGATTACTCACGGATCGTAAACGGCAAGAACCCGATCGTGGCGCACGAGTTCCTTGGAGATTCCGTGGTCGGCAAGGACTGCGTGGTCATCGACGACATGATCGCCTCCGGCGGCTCCATGCTCGACGTCTGCAGGCAGATCAAGGCCCGCGGCGCGAAGCGGATCTTCATCTGCGCGACCTTCGGTCTCTTCACGGAGGGCTTCGATAAGTTCGACGCCGCCTATGAGGAGGGGCTCTTCGACTATCTGATCACCACCAACCTCTGCTACACGAGGCCCGAGGCCAAGACCAAGCCCTACTTCGTGACTGCGAATATGTACAAATACATGGCCAGCATCATCGATACGCTGAACCACGACATCTCCGCGAACCAGATCAAGAGCACCACCGGCAAGATCACGAAGATGCTCCGGAAAATGGACAGCAAAGAATCCTGAGACAGACGAAGCAAAGAAAAAAGACGGCTGAGAACGCCGTCTTTTTTCTTTGCTGTAAAGCGGACGGGAGGATGTGCCTCCCGTCCGCTCTTTCTTTCCAATCAGTCCACGTCCTGGCCCTTGACTTCCTCGGCGCGCAGCTGTACCTGCTTCGCCTGGATGTCTGCCGGAGCCTGCTCGTATCTCGCGAACTCGTAGGCGAAATCGCCGGAGCCGCCGGTCATCGAGCGAAGGGTCGTGCCATAGCCGTAAAGTTCCATCTGCGGGATATCGGCCTCGATAATGGTGTTGCCCTTGTGATCCGGATTCATGCCCAGCACGCGGCCGCGTCTCTTGTTGAGATCGCCCATGACGTCGCCAGTGTACATATCCTTCACAGTGACCTTCAGATTTACGATCGGTTCCAGAAGGACCGGGCCGGCCTTCATGAAGCCGTCCTTGAAGGCCAGATGCGTCGCGGTCTTGAACGCCTGTTCGGAGGAGTCGACCGGATGATAGGAGCCGTCGTACAGGGTCGCCTTGACGCCGACGACCGGATAAGCTGCCAGCGGGCCGGCCTGTACGCACTCGTTGAGGCCCTTCTCGACTGCCGGATAGTAGTTCTTGGGAACAGCGCCGCCCACGACCTCGATCACGAATTCATACGGCGTATTCAGATCGCCGCTCGGCTCGAAGCGCATCTTGACGTCGCCGAACTGGCCGTGTCCGCCGGTCTGCTTCTTGTAGCGTCCCTGGACGTCGGAGTTCTTGCGGATGGTCTCGCGGAAGGCGACCTTCGGCTCCATGAGCTCGATCTCGACCTTGTAGCGCTCCTTCAGCTTGCTCTTGATGATCTCCAGCTGCTGCTCGCCGATGCCGTACAGAAGGCTCTGGCTGTTTGCAGAATCGATGACGACCTTAAAGGTCTTGTCCTCGATCGCCAGACGGCTGAGAGACTGCGCGACCTTGTCTTCGTCGCCCTTGCTGACGGCGCGGTAGCGCATGCAGGTATACGGGGTGGACAGCTTTGTCTTTCCGTAAAGCACCGGAGCGGCTTTAAGAGACAGGCTGTCGCCGGTCTCCACGTCGCCGAGCTTCGCCAGAGCGCCGATATCGCCGGCGAAGAGCTCATCGACCTCGAAGGATTTGTTGCCCCGCATGACATAAAGCTTGCCGAGGCGCTCTTCATTTTCCTTGTTGACGTCATAGAGCGTGTCGTCGCTCTTCAGAGAACCGGAGCAGACCTTGATCAGCGAATATTTGCCGATGAACGGGTCGGAAATGGTCTTCCAGACGTATGCGGACTTCTGCTTCTGGAAGTCATAGTTCGCCTCGAACATCTCGTTGGTCTTCTGGTTGATCCCGTTGCAGGGGCGCTTGTTCGGGCTCGGGAAGTATTCCACGATGTCGTCCATCAGGTTGGAGACGCCCTGCAGATTGACCGGGGAGCCCATGCAGACCGGAACGATGGAGCAGTCCGCGATATTGGTGGCCAGGGCCGCGCAGATCTCGGCGATCGTGAACTCCTCGCCGCCGAAGTAGCGGTCCATGAAGTCCTCAGAGGTCTCGGCGACCGATTCCAGAAGCGCCTCGCGGTAGGTCTCGAGATACTCCTCCAGATATTCCGGGACCGGGCACTCTTCCTTTCTGCCCTTCGGAATGAATCTGCGGCCGGCCTTCTTGACGATGTTCACATAGCCGACGAACTTGCCGTCTTCACGGATCGGCATGTGCAGCGGCGCGATCTTCTTGCCGTAGAGCTCCTGAAGCTTCTCGACGACTTCGCGGTAGGAGACGTCGTTGTTGTCCATATTGGTGACGAAGATCATGCGGGGAAGGTTCCGCTCTTCGCAGAGGTTCCACGCCTTCTCGGTGCCGACCTGCACGCCGTCCTTGCCCGAGACCACGATCACTGCGGCATCCGCGACGCCCACAGCCTCTTCGACTTCACCGACGAAATCGAAATAGCCGGGAGTATCCAGCAGGTTCACCTTGCATTTATCCCACTCGATCGGAACGACAGAGGCGGAGATGGAAAACTTTCTCTTGATCTCTTCCTTATCGTAATCGCTGATGGTATTGCCGTCGGTCACATTGCCCATGCGGCTGGTAAGGCCGTTCAGGTATGCGGCTGCTTCCACGAGGGAAGTCTTTCCGGAGCCGCCGTGTCCAAGCAGAACCACATTGCGTACTCTGTCAGTTCTATAGACGTTCATATGTTACCTCCTGTAAATACATAGTCTGGGAATATTGTACTAAAAACAGACGGTTTATTCAAGCTTTTTATCCCAAAATGCCCGTCCCCCCGGCATGTTTCCTTCCTGTTTGCGGCCTCTCCTCTTCTGCTGCCGGTCAGGAGGGATCCGGCAGCTTCCCGCCATATGTTTTCCGGTACTTTGACGGTGAGAGCCCCTTCGCTTTGCGGAACACGCGGCTGAAGTACATCGGATTTTCATAGCCCAGAGTATGCGCGATCTCAGTTATCGTACTGTCGGACGTTTCCAGAAGAATCTGGGCGTTTCGCATTCGCTGGTCAAGGATATATTTCAGGGGAGGTACGCCGACGATGTCGCGGAAACATCTGGTGAACCAGCTCGTGCTCATATTCCTCGACGCGGCGTACTGTTCTATGCTGATCTCCTCATTGTAATGCTCCTTGAAATAGGCCTCGGCATGATCGATCTCCTTCTGCACGAACCCGCTGATCTTCGGGATCCCCTGCTTCATCCGCCGGCTCATAATGATCAGGAGTTCCCGCAGCAGATACGTAAGACTCTCTTCATAACAGAAGGAGCACTCCAGAAGCTCATCTCTCATACGTCTGAAGAGATCCTCGTACTCATAGGTAATGCCGGTGTGAAGGATATATCCGTCCAGCGGGATCTCGTAATGCTTCAGAATGCTCTTTACCTGGCGGCCGGTAAAATGGACGAACCAGTACTGGGAACGGTCTTTGCCGAGAAAATAATAATGCTGTTCCTGTTTCGGCTGATAAAGCACCATGTTGCCCGCCGGCACAATGACTTCATGTCCGTCCAGATAAAAATGTCCTTCTCCGGCACTGATATAGACAAGCTGCCAGTCGACGCGCCCCTTCGGCCGCCAGGTCGGGAGCTTCGGCCTGCTGATCAGCTGATAGGTCCCCGCGCTCAGGATTCTGAGCGCTTTTTTGTTTTCCTTGAAAGGCACTCTTGAATTGAACAGATAACCCGAGTTGACATACATATCGTCCCGAACCCCCTTTTCCCGAATTCCGCACCTCACTGCCCGCACCCGTTTCCGGGAGACGCACCGGACCTTCCTCTCAGATGGCCTTTGGAAGTATTCTCAATATACAAAAAACGGCGGCTTTCTACTACTATATTAGCGTTTTGTGCAGGAATTGAATTGTTTCGTTCATATGATTCACACTCCGCGCCCGTTATGATTTTAACAGGATACGATGTCCCGGCGAAAACGGCCCCCTGTCCGGTCCGGCTGTCCGCGGGAAAAAACTGTTCCACATCTTCTCATCACACATCAGGAAAGGAGGCCGCCACCGTGATCGTACCAAGACTGTATGAAGATCTGTCCGTCCTGCACCAGAATACCATGCCGGTCCACAGCTACTTCATACCCGCATCCGCGCCGCCCCGCGCTCTGCCGGCGCTGCCGCCCAGGGAAGAATCCGACCGGCTGCAGATGCTCAGCGGATGTGCATGGAACTTCCGTTACTTCTCCAGTATCCATGAACTGCACGAGAAATTCTATCTCCCGGACTTTACGCCTGACAGCAAATGGAAGGAGGAAGAGGTGCCGTTCTGCTGGCAGATGAAAGGGTACGACGAACACCAGTACACCAATATCCGCTACCCCTTCCCGTTCGATCCGCCCTATGTGCCCCAGGCAAATCCGTGCGGGGCATACCTCCACACGTTCACATGGCACAGGAATCCGGACGCGCCGTGCTCTCTTCTGCATTTTGAGGGCGTCGACTCCTGCTTTTATGTCTGGCTGAACGGAACATACGTCGGTTACAGCCAGGTTACGCACTATACTGCGGAGTTCGACGTGACAGATCACCTGACCGAGGGCCGGAACCTCCTGGCGGTCCTGGTTCTCAAGTGGTGCGACGGCTCGTACCTCGAGGATCAGGACAAGTTCCGCATGTCCGGGATCATCCGGGATGTCTACCTTCTCAGCCGGCCGAAGTCCCGCATCGAAGACTATGTCATCACGACAGCACTCTCGGAGGATCTCGCTAACGCAGACCTGTGCATAAAATTCACCTGGCACGGCGATCCTGTCCCGGTCCGCCTGGAGCTGATCGCTGCTGCAGATGATAAAGATGCTGCTTCCTCCGGGAACACAGGCTCAGGAGCATCAGACGGGTACCGGACCATCCTCAAAGCATCTCTGAACGGCGAAACAGAAGCACATCTTTCGGTAGATCATCCGCTCCTGTGGAACGCGGAGACGCCGAACCTCTATACGCTTCTCATCCGGACCGATCACGAGGTCATCACCGAGCGCGTCGGCTTCCGGAGCGTCTGCGTCAGGGACGGCGTCGTTTGTCTGAACGGTTCTCCGATCAGGTTCCGCGGTGTGAACCGGCACGAATCGGATCCGGTCACCGGACCTGTCCAAAGCAGAGCCCGGATCGAACAGGATCTGCAGATGATCAAAAAATACAACTTCAATGCGGTCCGGGCCAGCCACTATCCGAACGTGCCCTATTTCTACCAGCTCTGTGACGAACTCGGATTCTATGTCTGTGACGAGGCCGACAACGAAAGCCACGGCACCGCACCGCTCAGCTATTCTGAAGATGACTACAGCGAGCGCATGCGGATGGCCCACGTGAGGATCGCGGACAACCCGGATTTCATCCTTCCCACTCTCGACAGAGTCCGCTCTATGGTCCTCATGAACAGGAACCGCCCCTCCGTCCTCGTCTGGTCCATGGGGAATGAATGCGGATACGGCTGCACCTTCGAGGAAGCTCTCAGGTGGACAAAGACTGTCGATCCGACCCGGCTGACCACGTATGAGAGCGCCTATTACGCGGCCCGCGACCGGGAATACGACATGTCGAACATCGATCTCTTCGGCAGGATGTATCCGCCGTTCGGCGATGTCACCGCATATCTCGACGGGGATCCCGAAAAGCCGCTCCTTCTGGTCGAATACTGCCACTCCATGGGGAACGGTCCGGGAGATTTCAGGGAATACAGAGATCTGATCGAGAAATACCCCCGCCTGTGCGGCGGATTTGTCTGGGAATGGTGCGATCACGCGGTCTATAAAGGCCTCACCGAAGACGGCAGGGCCATGTACTGGTACGGCGGAGATCACGGCGAGCTTCAGCACGACGGCAATTTCTGCCTGGACGGCCTCGTCTATCCCGACCGCACACCGCACACCGGACTTCTGGAATTCAAAAATGTCCACCGTCCGCTCCGCTCCTCCTACGATCCGGATGAGGGAACGCTGACCGTCGTCAGCTTTCTGGATTTCCTGAATCTGTCGGCTTTTGTGAGGGCTGACTACAGCCTGACGCTGGATGGTGACGAAGCGGCGCGCGGTTCTTTCCGCCTTCCGGACATCCCGCCTCACGGTTCTGCCAGGATCCCGCTTGATCTTGACGTCCCCGAAAAAGGACGATGCTTCCTTCTCATCACGTATTTCCTGGAAAAACCGCTTCCGGGACTGCCGGCCGGCCATGAGCTGGGCTTTGATGACATCAGGATTCCCACTTCGGACGGCCGGAACCAGAAAGCAGCGGCCATGTTTCCCTTTGCAGAAGAAGCTGCGGAAAATGAAAAAGCCGCGTCGGCACATCACCCGGAAGTAACGGAAGCTGACACGGACCTTATCATCAAGGGAGGCGGTTTTACATACGTGCTCGACACCCTCTCCGGACGGTTCACTTCGCTCCGGGTGCATGGCAGGGAAATCCTGACAGAGCCGGTGGATTTCAACCTCTGGCGGGCTCCGACAGACAACGATCAGCCGCTTGTGGAGCGCTGGAAATTCGAGCGCCTCGATCACACGGTCACAAGAGCTTACGGCGTGACCTGGGAAATTCAGGGAAATACAGCCGTCATTCGGATCAGACAGTCGGCTGCGGCGGTGTCGGTGCAGCCGATCCTTCGGATCGAGGCCGTCTGCAGCATCTATCCCGACGGAGAGATCCGGATGGAGATCTCAGCGGAAAAAGACCGCGAGATCACGGCCCTCCCCAGGATCGGCCTCCGTCTGTTCCTTGACCCGGCCCTTGACAGGGTCACCTATTACGGCATCGGTCCGCAAGAGAGCTATATCGACAAATGCCGCGCGGGCAGGCACGGACTCTTCCGCTCCCCGGTAAGGGACCTTCACGAGGACTATATCCGGCCGCAGGAAAACGGCAGCCACGCCGGCTGTGACTATGTCCGCCTTGAGGGCGGCGGGCTTTCCTTCACGGCAGCATCCGGAGATGAAAATACATTCTCCTTCAATGCATCGGTCTACCCGCAGGAAGAGCTCGGGTCGAAACGGCACAATTACGAGCTTGTGCCCTGCGGCAGCACGGTACTGTGCATGGACCACAGGATGGCAGGCATCGGATCTGCGAGCTGCGGACCGGATCTTGCGAAAGAGTATCGGGTAGATTCAGACAGCTTTCACTTTGTGTTCTTCATGAAACCGGAAACCATTTGATCCAGACGTAAGAAAAGGGGATTCCAATGAAAGAGGAAAAAACATATTTAAGATGGTATAACAAAGTCGGTTACGGATCCGGAGATATCGCGGGCAACGTTATCTACGCCCTGCTCTCCGCATTTGTCATGATTTTCCTGACCGACACAGTCGGAATGAACGCCGGCATCGTCGGCACGCTGATTGCCGTATCAAAGCTCTTTGACGGAGTGAGCGATATCTTCTTCGGTTCTCTGATCGACAAGACGCATACGAAAATGGGCAAGGCCCGTCCCTGGATGTTCTACGGTTTCTTCGGCTGCGCCGTCTGCCTCGTTGCCATCTTCTGCATCCCGGCGGACATAAGCCCGACAGCCCAGTACGCGTGGTTCTTTATCGCCTACACGCTCCTCAACGCCGGTTTCTACACCGCCAACAACATCGCTTACTCGGCACTGACCGCCCTCGTCACAAAGAATAACCATGAGCGCGTGCAGATGGGCTCCATCCGCTTCATGTTCGCCTTCGGCACCAGCATGCTGATCCAGACGATCACGGTCGGTATGGTCGCCCATTTCGGCGGCGGAGCGGCTGCATGGCGCACGGTCGCCGTCATCTATGCGGTCGTGGGCATCATTTCCAACAGCATTTCCGTTTTCTCCGTCAGGGAGCTGACGCCGGAAGAACTGGCCGAAGACGAGGTCCGGAAGGAGGAGACCGAGGAGGAGAAATACACCCTGATCGACGCGTTCAGGCTCCTCGTCAGGAACAAGTATTACCTGATGATCTGCGCTTCCTATATTCTGATGCAGATCTATTCCGCCACTCTCAACATGGGCATATACTTTATGACCTATGTCCTGAAGAATGCAAATCTTCTCGGCGTCTTCTCATGGGCCATCAACATCCCGATGATCATCGGCCTCCTGTTCACTCCGACCCTCGTCGCGAAATGGGGCGGCATGTACCGCCTCAATCTGACCGGTTATACTATCGGCACTCTCGGCCGGCTCGGTGTCGTCATCGCCGGCTATCTGGGCTCCGTTCCGCTGATGCTGGCATGCACTGCCATCGCTGCCCTCGGTATGAGCCCGCTGCAGGGCGACATGAATGCCCTCATTGCGACCTGCTCCGAATACACCTTCCTTACCAGCGGGAAGCGCGTTGACGGAACCATGTACTCCTGCACATCGCTCGGCACAAAGCTCGGCGGCGGAATCGGCACGGCTCTCGCCGGCTGGCTGCTGGCCTTCTCCGGATATGTCGGCGGCGCCGCACAGCAGAGCGCTTCCTGCATTAATATGCTCCATATTATGTATCTCTGGATGCCGATGTGCTTCAACCTCCTGGTCACGCTCATCCTCACGAGGCTGAACGTCGAGAAGGCCAATGAGGAGCTGAGGGCAAAGCTGTCATAACGCCTCCGGCAGAGGCTGCCGCTGACATCCGCCGGTCCCGCCGTCACCAGCAATGCATAAAAGGCTGCCGCAGACTCAGATAAGAGCCTGCCGGCAGCCTTTTTCCGGCATCATCACAGGGGAAAGCAGCGGGGTCCGCTGTCTGCCCCGGATATTTTCCGCATTCCGGTTCAAACCATGTTTCCGCATTTTTCCGATTCCGGTTTCCAATTTTCTTCAGTTTGTGCTACAATCAGTGTTCAAAGAAATCATCCGTACAAAGGACAACTCTATGAAAACGATCGGATTTATCGGGCTCGGCCTGATCGGCGGATCCCTTGCAAAAACCATACGCCGGACGCATCCGGAGATCCGCCTCATCGCCTGGGATCCGGAGGAAACAGCGCTGAAGCAGGCATTTTCGGAAGGAACGGTCCAGAAGACCTGTCCGGGGATCACAGAGGACTTTGCCGCCTGTGACTGCATCTTTCTGTGCACTGCCGCTTCTGACGCAGAGGAACTGCTTCCCCAGATAAAGGCGGTCATGCGTCCGGACGCGCTCATTACGGACACCTGCTCCGTCCGCTCCGGCATCCATGAGAAAGCGGAAGAGGCTGGGCTGTCCGGCTGTTTTATCGGCGGTCATCCGATGGCCGGCTCCGGGGAGACCGGATATGCCGCTTCCACGGACCGCCTGTTCGAGAACGCCTGGTACGTCCTGACGCCCGGAGGCGATGTTCCGGTCCGCCGGGTCAGCGATTTTTCGGAATTCATTTCCTCGATCGGCGCCCTGCCCGCCGTGATGTCCTGTGAGGAGCACGACTACATGACGGCGGCAGCTGAAGACCTGCCGTATCTCCTCTCCGCATCCCGGATCAATATGCTCGGGGCCCTCGGCGGCCCGGGGAGCAGTCCCGGCATTGCGGCCGGTTCCCCGGCGGATATGAAGGAACTTTCCGTGTCTGATCCGGAGAGGTGGGCGGACCGCCTCCTTGCGAATTCCGACAACATCTGCGAAATACTTGACGCATTCAACCGGAAGCTCACGGATTTTCGCTTCGTGATCCGCAACGGAGACCGGAAGAAGCTCCTTCAGTACCTCACGGACTGCCGGAGCTTTGC